>JANNHC010000022.1:0-9274 GCA_031404215.1 Acidobacteriota bacterium | reverse complement strand
GCTGGACCAGGAGCAGCTTCGCACCCTCGAGTTTACGGTCTTTCTGTGTCGACACCACCGTGCCGACGACGCGGCAAATCTGCATTCCTTCGCTTCCAGCTCCCAGCCAAACCTGAACCCTGAGCCGTGAGTCCGCCCTATTCCACGTCCCAGTGATCGACGATGCCGACGATGGCGGCGTCGGTGGGTGGTTCGGCGGGATAGAACGGAAACGCGGCCTCGCGGCCTCGAACGAAGAAGACGTGCTCTCCCGTGCCGGCGCCCACCGAGTCCAGGGCGACGAGGGTGCGGCCCGCGTTCTCGCCGTCCGCGCCAATCGGCTGGAGGACGAGCAGCTTCGTGCCGACGAGGTTCGCGTCCTTGATGGTGGCGACGACTTCGCCAATTACGCGGGCCAGCTGCATGACTGAGCTAGGCGTCCTTCACCTGGATGGTGTCGATGATGCCGACGATTGCCGCATCGACCGGACAGTCCTTCATCCCGAACGCCATCCGGGCGGAGCTGCCGCTCACAATCAGCACCGTCTCACCGAAGCCGGCGTCCACGGTGTCGACCGCGACCAGGTAATGCCCCTCGGGCTTGCCGTACGGATCGATCGGGCGCGCGATGAGCAACTTGCTGCTGACGAGCCGTTCGTCTTTACGCGTCGCGACGACCGTCCCCACGATCTTGGCGACGATCATTTCGTCGTGGTGTTCGTCTTGCCGATCGGGAGCGCGTCTTCGAGATTGGCGTGCGGACGTGGAATCACGTGCACCGACACCAGCTCGCCGACCCGCCGTGCCGCGGCCGCGCCCGCATCGGTCGCGGCTTTCACCGCGGCGACGTCGCCGCGCACGATCGCGGTCACATAGCCGGCGCCGATCTTTTCCCAGCCGACCAGCGTGACCTTCGCGGCTTTGACCATCGCGTCGGCCGCCTCGATCATCGCGACGAGACCTTTGGTCTCGACCATGCCGAGCGCCTCACCCATGCTCTGCCTCCTGAAGCTTCCAGCTACCAGCGTCCAGCTACCAGCTTATTTGAGATGTCGAACCGCATCCTCTATGAGTGCGGTGAGCTCGCGGTATGTTAGCCGAATTTCATCGTCCGCACCTACGGGACCGATCCGCCCCGAAACGAGCCGCTCGCCGCCGACCGACGGCGGCGCGAAGACGACCTGGCAGTCAGCCGAATCCGCTTCGGACGCCGCAACCGGATCGGAGCAAATCGGGGCAGGGGCCGCGATGCCGTAACGGCCCCGAAGTCCCTGCAGCCGCATCACTTCCTCGCGCGAGAGCAGCCGCTCGCCGCCGAGCATGCGGGCCACGAAGCTGATGTTCGCAAAATGCTCGATCGTCTCCATCTTGTAATACGCGGAGAAGAGGTCCGCGCCGAGCGTCAGCGCGCCGTGATTCGCGAGCAGCATGCCGTCGTGCGCCCTCACGTATTTGCGCACGGCCTCCGGCAGTTCTTTCGTCGATGGCGTCGCGTACTCCGCGATGGGCACGCTCCCGAGTGTCGTGACCACTTCGGCAAGCACCGCGCGATCCAGCGGAATACCGGCTACCGCGAACGCCGTGGCGACCGGGGGATGGGCATGGACCACCGCCTGGATCTCCGGGCGCTGCCGGTACACTTCCAGATGCATCTGCATCTCGGAGGACGGGTTGCGCTCGCCGGCGAGCTTCTTTCCCTCCAGGTCGGTGATGACCATCATCTGCTCGTTCATGAACCCCTTGCAGACGTTCGTCGGGGTCATGAGCAGGCGATCGTCCTCGAGGCGGACGCTGATGTTGCCGTCGTTCGAGGCCGTGTAACCCCGCGCGTACAAACGTCGCCCCACTTCGACGATGTCGGACCGGAGTTGGGATTCAAGGGGTGCCATCGTCAAGTTTACCAGGAGGACGAAGCCTTATCTTCCGGCCCATTCTCTCCGACATTTCTCCGAGCAAAAGTGTCGGGTCGCGGAACCCGTTCCGCTCGTCAGCGCTTGTCCCGGGACGACAAACACGCCGCACACCGGATCGCGGACGAGGCCGACGCTCGGTTGCGGCGACGCTCCCCGTGTGTACCCGGCCCCCTCCATGACACCGCGCAACAGGCGCGACAGCGCGCGGACCAGGAAAAGGATCAGAATCGCCCAGAGGATGAGCCGGGCCATGCTACTGGGGCGGTCCAGGAGATTTCGCGGCGCCGCCCACGCCGCCCTGGCCGTGCGCCGCGCGCAGGCCGTCGAGACCTTTCTTCGCAACCGCCGCTTCGGGGCTGTCTGGCGCCAGGTCGAGCACGCGCTGCCACGCCTTCTCGGCGCCGTCGAGATCCTGCTTGCCGAACGCGCGCACGATGCCGATGTTCAGCAGCGTTTTCGAGTGCTTCGGTTCGATGGCGAGCGATTTGTCGAACTGGGTGAGCGCGCGATCGGGCTGATTGGAATAGTAATAGGCGATGCCCAGATCGGTGCTCGCGTTCACGTTCTTTGGATCCACGCGCAGCGCGTCTTCGTACCACCGCGTCGCCTCGTCGTACCGCTCGGCGTCGAAATACAGGTCACCGAGCTGCACGCGCGTCGCGCCGTCGGACGGGGTGCGCGCGGCGGTAGCCTTCAACGCCGCGGCCCGCGACTCGTCGAAGGGGGGAGCGGCTCGAGCCGCGGGCGACGCCGCCACCGGCGCCGCGGCCGCCGCAGGCAGCGGGGCCACTCCGCTCGCGTGCTGGCTCCCGATAATCCAGCCGACCAACACGCCGAAAAAAATCCCGGCGACGCCGAACATGACGGAATCCTTGTGCATTTGATCAGGTTCTACTGGGGTCTACGAGGTCGATCATAACAACGTCCGACGGAACCAGTCCACCAGCCTGCGCGCGAGATCCGGATCGTGTCCGAGCATCATGGTGCCGTGACCGGCGCGGTTCAGCATCACCACCTCCCGCGTCCCGCCTCCGGCTTTCTGCAGGTCCTTCGCGGACCGCACGGCGTACGCGTCGTCGTCGCTGGCGACGAGGAGCGCGGGACGCGCGCCGTACTTTTTCATCGCCGCTTCAATGCGCAGGCCGCGATAGTCGAGCGATGAGGAGAGCAGCGCCAGGCTGGTGACGCCTGGGTCGGCGCTCGCCGCGAGCACCGCGAGGTTCGCGCCGATCGACGCGCCGACAATCCCCACGCGCGACTGGAGAACGTCTGGGCGCGAGGCAAGGTAGCGCCGCGCGGCCGCCACGTCGCGAACCAGCGCGGAGTAATCCGGGGCCTCCCCTTCCAGCAGGGTGCCAGACGATTCACCGTGTCCGCGCAGATCGATCGCGAGCGCCCCGATGCCCTCGGCCGCCAGCCGCGCGCCCAGAGAATCCCAGTCGCGCCTGGCTTTGTGGAGCATGTGCACCAGGATCACGGCCGGCGCGGACCGCGTCCCGGGCTCGTACCACGTCGCGGCCAGCGCGATGCCGTCTTCGGTGCGAATGGTCACCCGCTGGGTGTCGGCGGCAGCCACGTCGGCCGGGAGGAGGGCGACCAGCATCAGGGCGGTCGCGAACCCACGGAGCGCCCGGAGGACGTGGAGAGCATTCAACCACGGCGACACAGAGACACGGAGACGCGCAGAGAGAAGCGGACGCCACGCGACAGGCCCGACCGCGCTCATAACAACGCGACCATGTCTCTCACGGCTCTATCCATTCCAACAAGTGCGGCGCGCGCGACAATGCTGTGGCCGATGTTGAGCTCGACGATCTCGGTGACGAAGGTGATGGGGATGACATTCGTGTAATTCAGGCCGTGGCCCGCGAGGACCTCGAGATCGTGGCGCGCGGCGAGACGGGCGGCGTCGGCAATCCGCGCGAGTTCCATGGGACGGTCGGCGGCGGATGCGTCGGCATAGCGCCCCGTATTGATCTCCACCGCGTCGGCGCCGACGGCTTTGGCCTTCCGTACCTGGTCCCCGTCCGCATCGAGAAAAATGCTCACGCGCGTGCCGGCGTCGTGCATCTGCCGGATGAAATCCTTCACGGCGGCGGCCTGCAGGACCACGTCGAGGCCCCCTTCGGTCGTCAGCTCCTGCGGCCGTTCCGGCACGAGCGTGACCTGGTCCGGACGAATCTGCAGCGCCACGCGCGCCATGTCGGCGGTGACCGCCATCTCGACGTTGAGCTTGGTCGCGATTGTCTGCCGCAGCAGCTCGACATCGCGCTCCTTGATGTGGCGGCGGTCGGTGCGCAGGTGGACCGTGATGCCCTGCGCGCCGGCCATCTCCGCGAAGAGCGCGGCGGCGACCGGCTCCGGCTCGCGGGCTTTGCGCGCCTCGCGCAGCGTCGCGATGTGATCGATGTTGACCGCTAAGCGCATCAGCTAGTTCTCTCGAACATTCACTCGCTCCTTCTCGTGAGGACGCCCGATTCCGTCAGCCCAGGTGCTCGCGCACCGCACCGGCGATCTCCGCCGCCCACTCCTGGATCTGCTGCTGGTCCTTTCCTTCGATCATCACGCGCAGCAGGGGTTCGGTCCCCGAATAGCGAACGAGCAGGCGCCCCTCACCGGCGAGCTGGCGCTCGACCCGCGCCATCGCGTCGGCAATCGCGGGCACGGCCGTCAGTTCCTGCTTGTCCCGGACGCGCACGTTCACGAGCACCTGGGGATACGTGACCAGCTCTCGCGCCAGATCGGCCAGCTCGCGTCCGCTTTCCGCCATGACGCGGAGCACGCTCAGCGCCGTCACGATTCCGTCTCCCGTGAACAGGTGCTCCGAGAAGATGATGTGGCCCGACTGCTCGCCGCCGATCGAGAGGTCGCGCTTGATCATCTCCTCCATCACGTACTTGTCACCGACCGCGCAGCGCACCAGATCGATGGCGCTGTCGCGGAGCGCGATCTCGAGACCGATATTGCTCATCACGGTCGCCACGATCGCATTGCCCTTCAGCCGGCCGCCGGCCTTCCAGCGCCTGGCACACATCAGCAGGACCGCGTCGCCGTCCACGACGCGGCCGGCGGCGTCCACGAAAATCGCCCGGTCGCCGTCGCCGTCGAACGCCACACCCATCCGGCATCCGAGCTGTCGTACCGCCAGCGCGATCTGCTCGGGGTGCGTGGAGCCGCAATCGAGATTGATGTTGCGCCCATCGGGCGCCGCGCTCAGCAGGTGCACGTCGAAGCCGAGCTCGCGGAACAGCCGGGGCGCAACGGTCGTCGTCGCGCCGTTCGCGGTATCCACGGCGAGCCTGAACGCCCCGAGCCGTTCGGGATTCGGCAGCGCCAGCCGGGCGTGCCCGATGTATGCGTCGATGACGTCGGTGCGATCGACCGGCACGTCGGCGGGGCCGGTCACCGACCAGCTCCGATCGTGGATGATGTCCTCGACCTCGCGTTCGAGTGTTTCCGTGAACTTCTCCCCCTTGCCGGAAAACACCTTGATGCCGTTGTCCTCGAACGGATTGTGGGACGCCGAGATCACCAGGCCGGCGTCGAAGCTCATCGCGCGGGTCACGTAGGCAATGGCCGGCGTCGGAATCACGCCTGCGGTCGTGATCTCCGCACCGGCGGAATGGACGCCGCGCGCAAGCTCGCGCTCGATCCACTCCCCTGATTCCCGCGTATCGCGTCCGACCAGAAACCGCAGGGGCCGTTGCCTGCGCGACGGGCCCGTCATCGCGCGCACGAGAGCCGCGCCCAGACGCGCGACCGTCTCATGATCGAGAGGATAGTCTCCCGCCTTTCCGCGAACGCCGTCGGTGCCAAATAGTCGTTGGGACATATCAGTCGGGAACCGGCCGGATTACTTGATCGTCACGTCAACGACGGCGGGATCGAGGGCGCTGACGCCGAAGGTTTGCGACGGGTCCACCTGGACGCGAAGATTGTATCGGCCGGGACCAAGGCCGGCAAGGTCCACGAAGGCATCGATACCGCCGGCGCGCAGATCGGACAGCCCCTCGCGCCGGCCCCGGACGGTGACACGGGTCAGCGTGGGTTGCACCTGCGCGCGAAGTCCTGAACCAAGGTTGCGCCAGCGCACCGGCACCCCCGCCAGATCGCGTTCGACGGGTGCGGGCAGCACTTCGACGGTGACGGTGGCGTCCTGCGGCTGGACGAGCCGCACGGCAGAGTCCGTGATCCCGACCGTCACGACGTCGCGCACGCGGCCGCGGCTGCCCGCGACCTCGATCGGCTCCGTCGTGGCGCCCGTCAACTGCTTCAGCCGGCTTTCCGGCCCTGCCGCCTCGACCGTTGCCGGATCCGACGTCACGCGCCCGATCACGAAGCCCGGCGCAGGCTCGCCATCGAGCGCGGGCACGACCGGCACGGTGCGCCGGCCGGACCTTTCGAGATCGAGCGCCAGGGTCCCGGGAACCACCTGGGCCACCACGACCCCGTACGGGGCACGGACTTCATCGGCGCGCAGGTGAAACAAGCGCGAGCCCGGTCGCGCCGTCGTGAGATCGAGCACCGCGACGATGTCCCGCGGTTCCAGCCGTCCGAGGAGCGCGGACGACCCGCGCAGGCGCACATCCACGGCCGTCGGCGGATCCCCCACGATTTCAAGCACCGGCGGGATGTTCCGGAACTCGAGCGGCACACGCATGCTCCGCTCCACGAGATGATCGCCGGCCACGATCAGCCACAGGAGCGTCGCCAGGGCGATCGCCATGAGCTTGAGTCCGAGATGGCGGAAGGGGGAGTAGGACACGTTAGGTTCGATCTGTCAGTCGATCATCTGAGGCGGACTCGAGCCGGTAGCCGAACGCTCCATTACACATCGTACGCCCGCGCTCCGATATGCCTGCTCGACCGGCGCAGCGTGATGAGGGAGCGCAGCCGCTGGCGCAGTTCGTCGGGACTCAGGCCTCGTTCGATGCGACCGTCAAGCGCGAGCGAAATTTTCCCGCTCTCCTCCGACACGATCACCGCCACGGCGTCGCCTTCTTCCGTCAGGCCGATGGCGGCGCGATGCCGCGTGCCGAGCTCACGGCTCACGCGCGGGTTGACGGTCAGCGGCAGAAAGCAGGCGGCCGCCGCCACTCGATTCTCCTGCAGGATGACGGCGCCGTCGTGCAGCGCCGACCCGGGATTGAAAATCGTGACGAGCAGATCGTACGTCAGCGTCGCGTCGAGCGGAATGCCGCTCTCGATGTAATTCCGCAGCCCGATCTCCCGTTCGACCGCTACGATCGCGCCCACCTTCTGCGCGGCGAGCATCGTGGCCGCCACGACGATTTCCTCGATCGTTTCATCAGCCGCCTCCTGCCGGTAGAAATAGCGGAAGAACGGCGCCTGTCCAAAATGCGCGAGCGCACGGCGGATGTCCGACTGAAAGATGACGATGGCCGCAAACGCCACGTACACGAGCATGTTACGGATGAGCCAGTTGACAGTCTGCAACGGGGCCAGCCGCGAGACGTAGAAGAGCGCCACGATGAGCAGTGTGCCGACAGCCATCTGCACGGCCCGGGTGCCCCGGATGAGCAGCAGGAACTCGTAGATCAGGAAGGAGACGATCAGGATGTCGAGCAGGTCCCACCAGCCCATCGGCGGCCGTCTCAGGACACTGCCCAGGAACTCCATCATGCAGGGATAGCTTATCTGAAGGCAGCCTCAGGCGCCTCGGCTGGGTGTGGCGGGTCTGGATTCAAACTTGTTCGGGACAGCAGGAGCCGACACCGGGACAAAGGCCGGCAGCCTCGCGGAGTCGGCGACTCATATCGGCAAACTCCGACGGCGTGAAGTCGGTGGCATAGAAGCGAGCAAACACGCTGACGCGGAGCCCGGCCTCGTCAATGTCGGGGTGCTCAGCCTTGACGGATGCGACGACCAGGGCTCTGGCCATCTCGAACATGTCCGACATCATGCGGACCCGATCGCTGCCGGAGCGCCCCCGAAGCAGCGCGGCCAGAGCGGCGGCGGCTTCAGGCGTGGTATCGCTCATGCTTGCCGCGCCTCGCGGAGCAAGTGCGGGATGCCCAACTCGTCGGCCCCTCGCTCAAGGTACGCCTCGTCCAGGCCAGGCACGGCGCGGAGCAGCCCCCGGACGTCACGCAATTGCAACTCCGAGCGGCTGTCTTTTGCCCAATCCAGCTTTGACAGAATCAGATCCTCTGGAGAGACAAGCCACATGTGCTGGCCGTCGATCGTCACCTGCCGTCGCCGCCGGAATTCTTCCCGGCGGTAGGGCAGGTCCTTTCGCACGAACGTCCACCTTCAACGCGGCGGCAATGTGAATCGGATTGAACATCGCCCGTCGCTCGCTAGGTCGCTCGCATTCGTTGCCGCAGGTCATTGATAATTGGATACTTAGCGAGCGCGCCGTTTCCGGTGATGAACATCACCGGCCCCATTGAAGCACGGACCGACGCCGCGACGCAGCAAGGCGTCGAGTCAGGCAACGGCATCCGTACGCGCCGCGCCAGCAACGCGCACGGGCCGGAGCGCTTTCCCGGCGCGTGGAGCGGCGCCGGCCGGTGAGACTCCTCGCACTGGCCCGTGAGACCACGTCGCCCGGGCTACCGAATCTCCTGGCGAATCCGATCCGCCACGCGGACCACGTCAACCATCTCAGCCACGCGATGGACCCGCACGATGTGTGCACCCAGGAGCACGCTGGCGGCGACCGCCGCCGCAGTGCCCCACTCGCGACCTTCGGTCGGGCGCTCGCCAATGGCCTCGGTCAGGAACGACTTGCGCGAAGGGCCCGACAGGATGGGGCAATCGAGCGTCACCAGGTCCGGAAGCCTGGCCAGCGCCGCGTACGAGTGGGCCGCACGCTTGGCGAACCCCAGGCCGGGGTCGATGATGACCGCGTCCAGGGCCACACCCGCCCTCGTCGCGCGCGCAATCGCTAACGTCAACTCGCCGGTAATCTCGCCGCTGACGTTCGCGTACTCCGCCTCCCGGTACATCTCCCGGGACCGCCCGCGGTTGTGCATCAGCACAACCGCGGCACGTGACTCGGCAACCACCCCCGCCAACTCGGCATCGAACTGAAGCCCGCTCACGTCGTTGACAATGACGGCGCCCGCGGCAAGCGCTTCACGCGCCACGACGGCCTTGTAGGTGTCGATCGACACAGTCACGCCGCTCGCGGCCAGCCCAGAGACGACGGGAAGCACCCGGCGCAATTCCTCGCCGGCAGGCAGCGCGTCGGCGCCGGGCCGCGTCGATTCCCCCCCGACGTCGAGAATGTCCGCCCCCTCGGCGACCATCCGAAGGCCGTCCTCGATCGCCCGCTCGGACTCGAAGCGGACGCCGCCATCCGAAAACGAGTCGGGGGTGACGTTGATGATCCCCATCACGAGCGTACGTGCTCCGAG
>JANNHC010000021.1:0-1526 GCA_031404215.1 Acidobacteriota bacterium | reverse complement strand
AAGCGGTCCTGGCGAAGTTCCGCGCTCTCTCCGTTGTCAGGCCGCGACCTGTCACCGACACTGAATCTCAATCATAGCGAGCGCACTGGCGGGGCGCAAGCGTCGAGCTGGCGCTCGGGGCGTCGTTGAAGTAAGATCCCTCCTCCAATCAAAGTCCATGAATACCCACCTTGTTCTCATTGCGGACGCGAACCGCGACTCGCGTGAGCTGTATCGAGTCGTCTTCGACATCGGCAACTACCGCGTCGCCGAAGCCGCATCGGTCGCCGAAGCGCTCCACGCCGCCAATCGGCTGCGCCCGGATTTGATCCTCATGGACTGGCGGTTGCCAGACGGCGACGGCTTCGCCTTGTGCGAAGCCCTCCGTCGTCATGGGCCGACCCGTCACCTTCCCGTGATTGCGACGACCAGCGTGCCCTTGACGGCGGCAGAGCTCCATCGCGCGCGTCAGCTGCGATGCGTGCCCGTGCTCACCAAGCCCGTCCCGCTCGATGCCCTCGTGCGTGCGGCGGACGAGGCCCTGCAGATCGCGCAGTCGCGGATTCTACGCGCGTCAGCTCGGCGGGTCATTCGGTACGCCCGGAACGCCCGTCTGGGCGAGGGCCTCGCGGCACGCCTGCTCAACGCCGCCACGCCTCGATCCGGATCCGCGCCCGTCGCGCTGATCGTGGCCGACAACGACGGCCGCTATGTGGCCGTGAACGATACGGCGGCCGAGCTCACCGGTTACGATCCCCGCGAGCTGACGGCGATGTCGGTCGCGGACTTGACGCCGCCCGCGCGCGCGTCGGCCGGGCAGTTGCTGTGGAGCGAATTCATGGACGACGGTGCGCAGGAAGGCGTGTACTTGCTTCGGCATCGGGATGGAGCATCAATTTCATTCCGCTACGTAGCGATTGCGAACGTTTCGCCGGGACTTCACGTCAGCGCGCTCGCCGCGACGTCACCCCAGGTCCACCCGCTCATCGCGTATCAGAAGAACAGCGTCGCTGTCTTCGACAGACGTAGCGGCGCGCGTCATCGCCACCGGCGCGGCGGCGGGCCGCGAGTGCGAGGAACATTGATATGACCAAGACAAGACTCGCCGCCGCTATCCTGCTGTTCGTCGGTTTGGGTGCTGCGGGCGCCTGCGGGAAGGATCCCGAAAAGGCCAAGCGGGAATACGTCAGCAGCGGCGACCGCTACGCGGCTGAAAAGAAATACCAGGAAGCGGTGATCGAGTACCGGAACGCGGTGCAGCAGGATCCGAAGTTTGGCGAAGCGCGCCTGAAACTCGCAGAGACGTACGAGCACATCGGCGACCTCAAGAACGCGCTCGGAGAATACATACGCGCGGCCGATCTCCTGCCCGGCAACGCGGACGTTCAGGTCAAGGCTGCGAATTTCCTCCTGCTCGCGCGGCAGTTCGAAGACGCGAAGGCGCGCGCGGAAAAGGCCCTGGCGGTGGCTCCGAAAAATGTCGAGGCACAGATTGCCAAGGGCAACGCGTTGGCCGGCCTCAAGAACCTTGACGAAGCCGTGGCCGA
>JANNHC010000020.1:0-17825 GCA_031404215.1 Acidobacteriota bacterium | reverse complement strand
ATTGTGCGGCGCGAAGCGGTGCATCTCCAGGCCGAGCACCTCGAGAAGCCCGTCGATGCCGATCGGCTGTTGCAGCTGGTCGAGAGCGCGTTCAAGGTACGGTCGGCGCCTGGGAAGAATTAGACGTAGGGCTCTTGAGAGGCTTCGGGACAGCAGGCTCCACCCCGTCCCACAGCTGCAGTGTCCCGGCGTATAAAGGACACGTGCAGACGAGCGATCATTTCGACGGCACGCGATTCTTCAATCCGACGGGCGCCGCGGGACAGCCGTTTTCGGCGCTGCCTCGCCTCCTGCGAGAGCCGCGAACGCGGTGGCCACGGCGTATCGACGAGCCGCCTCGATCTCCGCCTGCCCTGGACGGGGCGGCGGCCATCGTCACCTTCATTGGCCACTCAACGTTCCTGATCCAGACGGCGGCGGCGAACGTCCTGACCGATCCGATGTATGCGCAACGCGCCGGTCCGTTGAATCTGCTTGGACCGAAGCGCGTTCGACAGCCGGCGGTGCGGCTGGAGGATCTTCCGCCCATCTCGTTGGTGCTGCTCAGTCACAATCACTACGATCACTGCGATCTGCGCACGCTTCGGCGTCTTCGCGGCCGGGACGACCCTCTCGTCGTCACGCCCCTGGGGAATGCCTCCCTCGTCAGATCCACCGGCATGCGCCGCGTGGAGGAGCTGGACTGGTGGCAGGACTCGAAGCACGCGCCCCTCCCGATCACCGTGACGCCGGCGCAGCATTTTTCCGCGCGCGGTCCGCTCGATCGAAACCGCGGCTTGTGGGGCGGGTTCACGCTCGTGGCCGGCCACGTGCGGATCTTTTTCGCCGGCGACAGCGGGTATGCGCCTTTCTTCCGCGATATCGGGGCGCGCCTCGGCGCGATCGACCTGGCGCTGCTGCCGATTGGCGCATACGAGCCGCGCTGGTTCATGAAGGACGTGCACATGAACCCGGCGGAGGCGGTGCAGGCGCACCTCGATCTCGACGCGAGTCAGAGCGTCAGCATGCACTTCGGCACGTTTCAATTGACGACGGAGGGCATCGAGGAACCGGTCAGGGCACTGGAGGATGCGTGTCGCACGCGTGGCGTCCCTGCCGGGCGGTTTCGGACGCTGGAGTTCGGGGAGTCCCTGCAGCTCGGGTAGGGACGTCCGTGACGTGTCACGCCGGATCTCGCGCGGAGAACGCCGAGAACGCGGAGCAGGGCTGCAGAGCGCCACGAACGGCCCGGGCAGCCCTTCCCACGTACTTGTTTTCCCCGCGGCCTCGCCGATTTCCGCGCGAGATCGGTCTCCGCGCGCTAGGCGCGTTCGGTCTGGGCGACCGCGAGGGTGTGGCGCGTCGAGTTGCGCGAGCGGCGCACGGCCTTGTCGCGGTACATGCGCTCGTCGGCGGTCGCGAGCAGCTCTTCGAACGTCGTGCCGTCGTTCGGGAAACGCGCCGGCCCGGCGCTGATCGAGAGCGACAGCCGTACGCCCGGACGCGGTTCGAACGGATGCGCCGCGACCGCGTTCTGCATTTCGAGCACACGGTGCGCCTCGTGCTCGGGGTCGCAGTCCCAGAGCACGACGACGAATTCATCCCCCGCGAAGCGCGCACACAGATCGTTTTGCCGCACCGTCGCCCTGAGAACGGACCCGATGGCCCGTAGTGCGCGGTCGCCGGCTTCGTGGCCGTACGTGTCGTTGATTTCCTTGAGACGATCGAGGTCGAGCACGACGACACCGATGCGTCCGCGGGTGCGGGCCGCGTGCGCCAGCCCGGTCTCGAACTGGCGATCGAGCGAGCGGCGGTTGGCCAGGCCCGTCAGCGGGTCGGTGTGCGATTCGTGCTGGGTCTGCTCGAAGCGCGTGGAATTGAAAATCACCGCCGCGGCCTGATCGCTCACCCGGCCGAGTACGCGGCGATGCTCGTCCGTGAAGCAGCTGGGGGCCGAATGGTAAATCACCAGGCCGCCGATGAGACGCCCTTCGAATCTCAGCGGGCAGGGCAGCACGGAAGTCAGTTCTTCGCCGTGAGCGCCTCGACCATCGGCACACGAGGGAAGCCGCAGCGAGATCTCGCTCCACGACTTGGGTTCCCACTTGAACAGGGCTTCGGTGCCCGGGCCGTGCGCATACCGGCACACGTAGCCGTCCGTGTCGTCTCCCAGAAACAGCGAGCAGGTGACGAACGGGACGAGGCGGCTGACCTTGTCCTGGATGAGGGCCATCGCATCCGAGACGCCGAGGCTCGAGCCGAGCGCCTGCGCGATCTCGTAAAGGGTCTGTTCTTCACGATGCGCGCCGGCGATGTCCTGAAGGGCGTCGAGTTCCTGGTTTTCGCTCCACGTCGATTCGGCCGCGGGGTCGTCCGGCGCGGCCGCCGCGGAAATGTTCAGCCGCGCGATCAGGAGATCGACCAGCGCGGGGTCGAAGGCCGTGCCGGAGTACTCGCGCAGCACCGCGACGGCTTCGGTCTCGATCCGCGCCGGACGGTAGGGACGATCGGCCTGCAGCGTGCTGTAACAGTCGGCAATCGCCAGGATTCGCGCGCCGATGGGAATGTCCTCGCCGCGCAGCCCCGCCGGGTAGCCCAGGCCGTCCCACCGCTCGTGATGACAGAGCACGAGGTCGCTGACCGGCGCGCCGAACGGGACGTTCCGCAGAATGTCGGCGCCGACGCGCGGGTGGATCTTGACGCGCTCGAACTCCTCGGGCGTCAGCGCCTCGGGCTTCGACAGGATGTGCTCGGGGACCGCCATGTTCCCGATGTCGTGGAGCAGGGCGGCCGTCCGGACGGACTGGACGTCGGCGTCGGAGAGACCGGCGGCTTCGGCCAGCGTGGCGGCGTACTGCTGGATGGATCGAATGTGCTCGGGCGTGCAACCGGCCTTGGCTTCGATCGCCAGCGCGAGCGCCTCGATCGTGGCGAGGTGCACCTCCATCGCGTTGCGGGTCTCGTCCTGCTCCTCACGCAGCCGCGACACGACGGTGTGGTAGCTGCGGAACACGAGATAGAGCGGCACCGCCAGCAGCGCCAGCCATCCGAACCACCCGCGCGACGAGGCGGCCGTCGCAATCGCAGCCAGCGCGGCGCCGGCCAGGTAGCTGGGTGCGCTCCACACGAAGTTGCGATGCCAGACCCGCGACACGGGTTGGCGGGTCGAGAGCGCAATTGCCGTCGCCACCAGCCCCGTGTTCGTGAAGAAATACAGCGGCGCGATGACCGCGGCCGTGCGGACGAACGACGCAAAGCCGGCCGCCCCCCAGGCCATCAGCATCGGCACCGGCAGCCCGGCGAGCCACACCGTCAGCGTCAGCGACGCGATGCTGAAGAGAATGCGGTGAAGTGGATTCCTGACGCCGACACGAAGCGTGCACTGCGCCCACGCGCTCACCGTGGCGATGCACACCGCTTCCGCGGGGCCGAGCGCGAGCAGGGCCCAGAAGTTGACCGCATGTGAGAGCGACAGGTTCGACTGGCTGCGACCGAGCGGGAGGTCAATCTTTGCGGCCGAGGTCGCCATCGCGAGCGCGAGGAGCACCGCGAACAGGCCCGCCTGCTCGAATCGAAGGTTCGACGCCGCATCGATCAGGCACAGCGCTCCGGCGATCACGATGCCCGCGACGTACGCGCGCGCGTCGGATGACATCGCCGCAAATGTCGGCGTGCCCGTTTTGAGCGGCTTCATCAGGCGCCCGCCTCAGACAGCCAGGCCGGCGTGATCACCGTCGGTCCCCGCCAGAGATCGTTCGCCTCGCGCCCCCGCATCCGCTCGGAGAGGTCGAGAAAGGCGTCGGTGATGTCCGGGTCGTGCATCCATCCCCGCCGCTCTGCCATCATCTCGACGGCGCGCGCGTGATCGATCGCGTCGCGGTACGGACGGTTCGACGTCAGCGCGTCGTAGCAGTCGGCCACGGCGAGCAGCCGGGCGCCCAGCGGGATGGCCGTGCCGCTGAGCCCGTCCGGATAACCGGATCCGTCCCAGTGTTCGTGGTGATGGCGAACAATCACGGCGAGCGGCCCAGGGAACGCGAACGACGAGAGGATGCGAGCGCCCATGGCTGCGTGCTGCTTGACCTGTTCGTACTCCTCGGCGGTCAAGGGAGCCGGCTTGTTCAGAAGACTCTCCGGAATGCCCAGCTTGCCGATGTCGTGCAGGAGCGCCGCCGCATCGAGCGCCGCCAGGGTGCGGGCGTCGCCGACCGGCCGTTCCGCCGCGAGCGCCAGCGCATATCGCCGGACCCGCTCGGAATGCTGGAACGTGTCCGCGTCGCGCTCCCTCATCACGCGCGCGAGCGCGTCGACGATGACGAGGGACGGGGCGATCCCCTTTCGGCCGAAATCATCATGTCGGCGTCCAGAGCGCTGCTCGGAAGTATACGATGGTGCACAAGACGACATTGAAGTCACAGAAAGAACTGTATGGCAAATGTAATGCCGTCAGTTTTTCGCTTTGTCGCATGCCGGTGCGCGGATCGTTGAAGTTACGTAAGTGCTTATGATACATAGAGATATAGGTTATCAGCTTCGCGAAGAAGGCGGCAGGCCCCCCACGAACAGTTGCCGCGTGGGTGGGCCGTTCCGACGCACGAGTTTCATCTTTGAAACATTAAGGGCGCGAGACGCTGACATTGGCAGCCCGACCTCCTTATCCCCTAGTCCCGGTGTGCAGGAAGCTAGTCGTCTGAGATCACCATGTGAATGACGTTCAGCCTGTAGAACAGGCACGCGTCGAATGTGCCGGCCTCGACGTGAGAATCGAGGGGCGTCGACGTCGACGAGATGACACGCTGTCTCATCCGCCGCTGCGCGCCCGGTGACGATTTCAACGCGGCGAGCCGCTCGGAAAGCTCCAGCTGCAAGGACGGCGGAAGCTTGCCCACCTCCCGCAGAAACACGGTCCCGGATTGGGCCAGCCTCGGCCAGGATTCCCCGTTCAAGGCCTCTGCGTGCTCCGCTTCCAGTAACTGCAGCAGCCTGGGCTCGGCGTCCGGCAGCATGCAGTCGACGGCGACAAACGGTCCGTGTCTCCACCCGCTGAGCGAATGAAGCCGCCGGGCGAGGTGCTCGGCAGCTTCGTGGTCCCCGGTCAACAGCACGCATGCGTCGGACTGCACGGCGTGGGACAGCTCAGCGTCGGTGATTGCTGCCACTTCTCTCTCCTGAATCGTCATGGGATCCTCCATTGGTCTTGCAGCGACGATACGGCGGGAGCCGGGTGATGACCATAAGCTGGAGGTGCGGAAATCATGAGGAGGTGCGGAGCTGACAAATGACTGTGACTCAGTATGTTGCAGCAGCGCATGTGTAGCCGGCGGCCCCGCGTGATACGCTCTCTCGACCATCCCTCGTTGACGAGTTGCGCACGGGCTTCATGGCTTCGCAGATTCCTGAAACGTTTCGCTTCGGCGAGTTCGAGCTGGACGTCGATGCTGGCGAACTCCGCCGGAACAATAGACGGCTGAAGCTTCAGCCCCAGCCGTTCAAGTTGCTGCTGCTGCTGGCCCGCCGGGCCGGCAGCCTGGTGACCCGCGAGGAAATCCGCCACGAATTGTGGCCGGAAGGTACGTTCGTCGATTTCGACCAGGCGATGAACTTCTCGATCAAACAGATTCGGGACGTGTTTGGGGACTCGGCCGAACGGCCTCTGTACCTGGAAACCGTGCCCCGTCGCGGATATCGTTTCATCGCGCCGATCACCCGCGGTCGCGAGGAGACGCGTCCCGCGGTTGCCCTCCCCGGGGCGACCGGGATCCGCCTCGAGAAGGCGCTGTGGACCAACATCGCCGAGCTCCGCCTGGCGGAGACCCGCCGGCGCCGCCTCACGGCGATGGCCGTCGGGCTTCTCGCCGTGATCCTCGGTGTCGTCCTGTTTGTCGTACTCCGCTGACGCCGGGTTCAGATCGCGATGTTCGTTCCGGGACCGCGCCAGCGAGGAGAACTCATGGAAAATCGCGATCGGACCCAGGATTCAGCACTAAGATGTCGCATGCGCAGAGGCAGCGCCTGGACCCTTGCCGCCGCCCTCCTGTCCGTGGTCGCGGTCACGTTCGAAGCGCCGGACCTGTCTGCGCGCGCGCAAGCGACGCCGGCAGTCCCACCCGTCAGCTTCAATCGTGAAATCCTTCCGATCCTCGCGAATAACTGCTTCGCGTGCCACGGACCCGACGAGAAGAAACGCGAGACCAAGTTTCATTTCGACACGCAGGAGGGCATGTTCGCGAAGCGTGGCGTGATCGAGCCCGGCAATGCGGCCGAGAGCCTGCTCGTCGAGAAAATCACGGACCCGAATCCAAAGGACCGGATGCCCCCGCCGGAGTCCGGCCACACCCTGACGACCCGGCAGATCGATCTCCTGCGTCGATGGATAGACGAGGGCGCGAAGTGGGACACGCATTGGGCGTATGTGTCGCCCGGGCGGCCGGAGCTGCCTGCCGTCAGCGCGGCCTCGTGGGCGCGCAATCCGATCGACCACTTCATCCTGGCGCGGCTCGAACGGGAAGGTTTGAAGCCGTCGCCAGAAACCGACAAGGAAACGCTGCTTCGCCGGGTGACGTACGACCTCACCGGACTGCCTCCCACGCCGGCCGAGCTTGACGCTTTTCTCGCGGATCGGGCCCCCGACGCCTACGAAAAACGCGTGGACACGCTCCTCCACTCTCCGCATTACGGAGAGCGGATGGCGATGCCGTGGCTCGACGCGGCGCGGTATGCGGACACCCACGGCTACCATATCGACAGCCTGCGCGCCATGTGGCCCTGGCGCGACTGGGTGATCAACGCGTTCAACCAGAACCTGCCGTTCGACAAGTTCGCGATCGAGCAGCTCGCCGGCGACCTGCTGCCCGACGCGACGCTCGATCAGAAGATTGCGTCGGGGTTCAACCGCAATCACATGATCAACTTCGAAGGAGGCGCGATCGCCGACGAGTACCAAGTTGAGTACGTCGTCGATCGAGTCGAGGCCACCTCGAGCGCGTTCATGGGATTGACGATGGGGTGCGCGCGGTGCCATTCGCATAAGTTCGATCCCATCACGCACAAGGAGTTTTACCAATTCTTCGCCTTCTTCAACACCGTCCCCGAAGCCGGTCTCGACGGCCGGATCGGGAACGCCGCGCCAGTGTTGCCGCTCCCGTCGGCGGATCAGCAGGCGCGGCTCGACGAGCTCAATGCGGCGATCAAGGCGAGAGAGACCGTGCTCGCAGATCCGGCCGTGGCCGCCGGGCAGCGCGAGTGGGAGCAGGCGGTCAGCAACAAGACATCCCAGCCGGACGCCGCCGGGTTGGTGGCGCATTACGAGATGGACGGCAGCTTCTCCGACATCTCGGGCCGCTATCGCCACGGCCGCACGATTGCGGGCGAGCCAACGTTCGATGGCGGCCAGGTCGGCAAAGCCGCCTCGTTCGACGGCGATACGGAGGTCAGCTTCGGCGATGTCGGTGCCTTCGAACGCGACGAGCCGTTCAGCCTGGCGGTCTGGCTGAGGGGCCGCGGAAACCTTCCGATGGCGGGGTTTCAGAACCTCGACGGGGCAGGCCCCCGGCGGGGCTTCGAGTGGCAGTTCGATGACGTGGCGCTCGTGGGCATTCAACGATGGGCGGCGCGTCTGATCGTCCGGATCGCATCGGACTCGCCCGCCGCCGCCATCGAGATTCGTACGCGCGAGCGGCTGAGACTCGGCGACTGGTACCACGTCGCCCTCACCTACGACGGGTCGGGCAAGGCCGCGGGCCTCGCGCTCTATTTGAATGGCAAGCGGCTCGACACCGAGGTGTCGCGCGACGCGCTCGCAGGATCAATCAAGACCGGCGGGGCGTTGCGGCTTGGGAGCAAGGCGCTCGGCAATCCATTCGTCGGGCAGATCGATGATCTGCGCCTGTATGGCCGCGTGCTGACGCCTGCGCAGGTGGAGGACCTGGCCATCCATTATCCCGTCCGCGTCATCCTCTCGGGCGTCATCGGGAAGCCCTCCAAAGACGACGCCGATCGCACGCGGGACTACTTCCTTTCGTACGGGGCATCCGACTCGCTGCGCGCCGCCTACGGCGAGCTCAAGGCGCTCCGCTTGCGCAAGGACGATCTCGTCAAGCTGATACCCACGACGATGATCATGGGGGAAATGAAGAAGCCGCGCGATACGTTCATCCTGGCGCGCGGGGACTACCGTAACCAGACGGACAAGGTGCAGCCCGGGGTGCCCGCCGTCCTGTCTCCGTTACCGGCCGGCGCGCCGCCCAATCGGCTCACGCTCGCACAATGGCTCGTCGATCCCGCTCATCCGCTCACCTCACGCGTGGCCGTCAACCGGTACTGGCAGACCTATTTCGGCTACGGCATCGTCAAGACGCAGGAGGATTTCGGGGTGCAGGGGGAGCCGCCCGTGCATCCTGAACTGCTCGACTGGCTGGCGACCGAGTTCGTCCGCACCGCGTGGGACGTCCGCGCGATGCAGCGGCTGATTGTGACCTCTGCGGTCTACCGTCAGTCGTCCAAGGCGACGCCCGCGTTGATAGAGAAGGATCCCGAGAACCGGCTGCTGGCACGGGGCCCGCGCCTGCGGCTCCCGGCCGAGATGATTCGGGACACGGCTCTGGCGGCGAGCGGCCTGTTGAACGACACCGTCGGCGGACCCAGCGTGCTGCCGTATCAGCCCAAGGGTCTCTGGGAGGAACTCGCGTTTGGCGACGGGTTCTCGGGGCAGTCCTACGAGCAGAGCCACGGCCGCGATCTGTATCGCCGCGGCATGTACACGCTGTGGAAGCGGACGGCGCCGCCCGCCTCGCTGTCCACGTTCGACGCGCCGGATCGCGAGAAATGCGCCGCGCGACGCGCCCAGACGAACACACCGCTGCAGGCGCTGGTGCTCCTCAACGATCCAACCTACGTTGAGGCGTCGCGCGCGCTGGCGCAGCGCGCGCTGCTCGAAGGCGGGAAGGATACGAAGTCGCGTGTGACGTACGCGTTCCGCCTGGCGACCGCGCGCACACCCACGGGGAAAGAGATCAAGGTGCTTCGGACGTTGCTCGACGGCCGCCTGGCGGCGTTCCGCAAGGACAGGCAATCCGCGTTGAAGCTCCTGGGCGTGGGAGAATCCCGGCGCGATAACAGACTCGACGTCGCGGAACTCGCCGCCTACACGACCGTCGCCAGCGTGATTTTCAACCTGGACGAGACGATCACGAAACAGTAGAAGGGCTCAGGGCACCGGGTACCGGGTACGAGGCGGGCAACGATGGACATGCAACATCAAATCGATCTGCACCTGACGCGGCGGCAGTTCTTTGGCCTCTCCGCGCAGGGGATTGGGATTGGGGCGCTCGCATCGCTGCTCGGGCCGGACTTGGTCTCTGCCGCTTCGGGCATCGAACAGGGGCACGATCCACGAACCGGCGGACTGGTCGGCTTGCCCCACTTCGCGCCGAAGGCGAAGCGAGTCATCTTCCTGCACCAGTCAGGCGGACCATCCCAGCTCGAGACGTTTGATTTCAAGCCGGCCCTCCTTCAGTACCAGGGCACGCAGATTCCTGATTCGGTACGCCAGGGACAGCGCGTCGCGCAGACGATGGGGCAGGCGTCGTTGCTGGTCGCGCGATCGCCATTCACGTTCGCGCAGCACGGCAAGTCCGGAACCTGGGTCAGCGAGCTGCTGCCTCACATGGCGAAGATCGTGGACGACATCACCGTCATCAAGACGATGAACACGGAAGCGATCAACCACGACCCGGCGATCACGTTCATTCAGACAGGCTTTCAGCAGCCCGGACGCCCGAGCATGGGCGCGTGGCTCAGTTACGGGCTGGGCAGCGAGAACCAGAACCTGCCATCCTTCGTCGTCCTTCTTTCTCAGGCCCACGCAATCAATACGGATCAGCCGCTCTTTTCTCGACTGTGGGCGAGTGGATTCTTGCCGTCCAGTTATCAGGGCGTCCGCTTCCGCGCGGGCAGCGCGCCGGTGCTCTTTCTGGAAGATCCGCCCGGCATCAGCAAGACGACCCGGCGGCAGATGCTCGACGCCGTCGCCAAGCTCGACACGCTCGGCCACGACGCCTACGGCGATCCCGAGATCGCCACGCGCATCGGGCAGTACGAGATGGCGTACCGCATGCAAACCTCGGTACCGGACCTCATGGATCTTTCCAAGGAGCCCGATTCCGTCTTCGAAATGTACGGTCCTGAGTCGCGCAAGCCCGGCACGTATGCCGCCAACTGCCTGCTGGCCCGCAGGCTGGCGGAGCGCAACGTGCGGTTCATCCAGCTCTACCATCGCGGATGGGATCAGCACAAGGATCTGCCGCGCGACCTGGCGCTCCAGTGTAAAAGCACGGATCAGCCGACGGCCGCGCTCGTCACCGATCTGAAGCAGCGCGGGCTGCTCGACGACACGCTGGTGGTATGGGGCGGCGAGTTCGGGCGCACGGTGTTCAGCCAGGGCAAGCTGACGGATGCGAACTACGGCCGCGATCACCACCCGCGCAACTTCTGCATGTGGGTCGCCGGTGGTGGGATGAAACGGGGAAGCGTGCTCGGGGAGACCGACGATTTCAGCTACAACGTCGTCTCCGACCCCGTATCCGTGTACGATCTGCAGGCGACGATTCTGCACGCGCTCGGCATCGATCACAAGAAGCTGACCTACAGATTCCAGGGACGCGACTTCCGCCTGACCGACGTGCACGGCGAGGTCGTCACCAAAATACTTGCCTGACGAGCGCGAGGCGCCCGTCTGTTCAGATCCGCCGCGAACCCGCGGGCGGGATGGAGGAAGAGTGTGAGGAATAGTTTCGTGAGCACCCCGATGCTTGTTGCCGTCGCGATGTGCTGTGCCTGTACCAGCGGCTTCGGGCAGCAGGCTGGCGTCGATCCTCGCCCGCCGAATGGAGCCGGCCAGACCGCCGCGTCCCCAGGACAGACCCGCGCGCCCGAGCGCAAGTCGAACGTGGCGTTCGACGTCGTCACCGTCGCCGAGGGGCTGCAGAATCCGTGGGGCATGACCTTTCTGCCTGGCGGCAGGGTGCTCGTCACCGAGCGGCCCGGCCGACTGCGGATCGTCGGCGCCGACGGCAAGCTGTCGGAGCCGGTCGCCGGACTTCCAGCGGTCGATGCGCGCAACCAGGGCGGCCTGCTCGATGTTTCGGTTGACCCCGCGTTCGCGTCGAACCGCTTGATCTACTGGAGTTACGCGGAGCCGCGCGACGGTGGCGTGAACAACACCGCCGTCGCCCGTGGACGCCTCGTCGAGGACGCCACGGCCGCGCCCCGCGTAGACGAGGTGAAGGTGGTCTTTCACCAGGAGCCGTCACTCAATTCCGCGCTGCACTTCGGCGGCAGGCTCGTGTGGGGCCGCGACGGCACCCTCTTCATCACGCTCGGCGATCGGTCGATCACCGAAGGCCGGATGCAGGCGCAGCGGATGGACGGCCTGCTTGGCAAGATCGTGCGCATCAACTCCGACGGCACGATCCCGAAAGACAATCCGTTCGTCGGGAAAGAAGGTGTGCGCCCGGAGATCTGGTCGATCGGCCATCGCAACGTCCAGGCCGCGACCGCGAATCCCACCACCGGCGAGCTTTGGGAAGTCGAGCACGGCACGCGCGGCGGCGATGAAATCAACATCGCGCGCAAGGGCAAGGACTACGGCTGGCCGACGATCGCATACGGCATCGAGTACAAGGGAGAGGCCATCACGGGGGGCATCACCGCCAAGGAAGGAATGGAGCAGCCGCTCTACTACTGGGATCCGGTCATCGCGCCAAGCGGCATGACGTTTTATACCGGAGAGCTGTTCCCGGCCTGGAAGGGCGATCTGTTCATCGGTGGACTCGGCAGCTTGAACCTGGTGCGCCTGACGGTGAAGGGGGAGAAGGTGGTGGACGAAGAACGTCTGCTGAAAGATCTCCAGCCGACGCCGGCACGCATTCGTGATGTCCGGCAGGGCCCCGAAGGCGCACTTTATCTGCTGACCGACAGCCCGTCCGGCCGACTGCTGAAGCTGGTGCCGAAGAAATAGGTCGACAGTCCGCATCGCTCTGTCTACGCGCGCGATAAAACGATTGACTTTGGACCGCCTCAGGTGACAGGCTCCCGGCGCGGATGGGTGCGTGTGTCAACGGGCACTTTCGCACGTCCCCAACGGCTGTTCCAGGGAGGAATGACAGAGATGATCAGGCGAAGCCTCTTCGTGGTGGCGCTGGCGGCGGCGCTGGCGATCGGTGCGGCCGAGCCGGGGGCCGCGCAAGTCGCGACCGGCACGATTGTCGGCACCGTCAGCGACGCCAACGGCGTCGTCCCCGCCGCGACCGTCACCATCCGTGAAGTCAGCCGTGGCACGTCGGGCACGCATGTGACGGATGGAACCGGCGGCTACACGGCCCCGTTCCTCCCGCCCGGCACCTACACCATCGAAGTCAACGTGCAAGGGTTCAAGAAGTGGGTGCGGGCCGGCGTGATCCTGCAGGTCAATCAGCGCGCCCGCGTCGATGTCTCCCTCGAGGTAGGCGGCCTCGAGGAAACCACCACCGTCGTCGCATCGGCGCCGCTCCTGCGCACGGATTCATCGGAGGTCGGGACCGTCATCGAGGAGCGCGCGATCAAGGAACTGCCGCTCAACGGCCGGAACTTCGCGGCGCTCGTGTACCTGACGCCCGGTATCACGCCCGGCCAGGCCGGGGAGAACCTGTCGGGCGCCAGCACATTCAATCCGCGCGGCGCGTCGAACTTCAACGCGCTCGGGCATCAGGCGAACGCCAACGCCTGGCTGATCGACGGAATCGACAACAACGAATACTCGTTCAACACCGTCATTATCGCGCCGTCGGTCGAGCAGGTCCGCGAGTTCAAGGTGCTCTCGGGCGTCTTCTCCGCCGAGTTCGGACGGGGCGCCGGCGTCGTGTCGGTGGCGACCAAGTCAGGCAGCAACACGCTGCACGGCACGGTTTTCGAGTACATGCGTGACGACGCGTTCGATGCTCGCAACTTTTTCGTGCGGAAGGTCCCGCTCCCTGGCGGCGGCCTGCAGGTCGATCCGAAGCCGCCGCTCAACCGGCATCAGTTCGGCGGCGCGGCCGGCGGAGCCCTCGTCATTCCCGGGATCTACGACGGGCACAGCCGGACGTTCTTCTTCGCCGACTACGCAGGGCTCAAAGAGAAGCGCGGGCAGGTATTCGTCAACAACGTGCCGACCGCCCAGACGCGGACCGGCGATTTCAGCGATTTCCGGGACGCCAGCGGGAACCTGATCCTCGTCTACGATCCGCTGACGACCCGCGCGAATCCGAATTTCAATTCCGCACAGGCGGTGAGCGCCACGAACCCCCAGTTCCTGCGGGATCCGTTTCCGGGCAACATCATTCCGCAGAACCGGATCAACACGGTCGGCCGCAACGTCGCGAGCATCTATCCCCTACCGAACGGACCTGGCAACTTCAACAACTACACGTCCACGGTGAACCGCGACACCACGGACAACGTGTTCTCCGGCCGTGTCGATCACAAGGTCTCCGATAAGGACTCTTTCTTCGTCCGGTTCAACTATGGCAAGTTCAAGCTCGACGCACCGCAGGGACAGGCGGCGTGCTGTCTGCCGACGCCTGCCGAGGCGGCCGCGCGGTTCGACCTCGGGCCATTCGTCGCAGGCATCCAGAACACCCGCCTGACCACGCACGGCGCGGCATTCAACTATTCACGCGTCATCTCCCCATCCCTCGTGAACGAACTGCGGACCGGCTACGCGAAGACGGTGCCTTTCACGTTTCAATCGGATTTCGGAACCCGTGCCGCCGACTCACTCGGCATTCGCGGGATCAACGTCACCGAGTTCACGACCGGACTCCCCAATATCAACATCCCCGACGTGACGGGTATCTCGGGTGGCCCCGCGTTTCTTCCCGTGAACCCGAAGCAGTTCCACTGGCAGGTCGAGGACGCGCTGGTCTGGCTGAGGGGGCGCCATCAGCTGAAGTTCGGTTACCGGCTCGTGGACCGTTATCCGTCGCCGTTTACCAACACCGACACGCGAGGCTCGATCAACTTCGGCCGGAACTACACGAACAATCCGGTGACCAACACTGGCGGCTCGGGCATCGCCTCACTCCTGACGGGATACATCAACAGCGCGGCGCGGGGTTTCCTGCTCGAGCCGTACACGCTCCGGACGCAGGAGCACGGCCTCTTCATCCAGGACGACTTCAAGGTCAGCTCACGGTTCACCGTCAACGCCGGGGTTCGGTATGAGATCTTCCGGGCGGAAACCGAAGAAGACAACAAGGTCGTGAACTTCGATCCGGTCAATCTGCGACTGATTTATGCCGGGGAGGACGGCGCCACTCGCTCGGTGAACAAGAAAACGGACTACGGCAATGTCGCGCCGCGACTCGGGCTGACCTACGACCTGTTCGGTGACGCGAGCACGATCCTTCGAACGGGCTTCGGCATCACCTACTTCCCGGAGCAGCCGTCAGCGTCGAACATGATCGGCCAGCAGGTGCCGTACACGGTTTCGCAGAATGTCAGCTTTGCGACCAACCCGACCGACTTTTCGGCCGTTCGGACGATTGAGGATCCGTTTCCGGTCGTCGCGCAGGTCAAGCCGCGCACGACCGCGGAGCTTCAGGCGGCAAACCCGCGGGTGCTCGGGCACTCGTTTGAAAACGAGACGCCGTACGCCGAGCAATGGCACCTCGGCGTCGAGCGGCGCGTGCTCGCGGCGATGGCGGTCGAGCTCACGTATGCGGGGAGCGCAGGCAAGCATCTGGTGTACTGCTATAACCCGAACGAAGTGCAGCCGGGGATTGGATCGCAGGAATCGCGACGGCTGCTTCAGCCGCTGAATCGCCTGAACAACATGGTCCAGTGCGATCCCCGCAACCGCTCGACGTTCCACAGCGGTCAGCTCAAGGTCACGCAGCGATTCAGCGGCGGCCTGCAGTTCCTCCTGAGCTACACCTACGGCAAAACGCTCGACTACGGCGGCTCGGCGGCCAGCGGCGGCGGCGCGGTGGGCAATCCACAGACAGTCACGAACCTGGCGGGCGGCCGCGGCCCGGCGGGATTCGACGTGCGGCACCGGGGCGTCTTCAGCGGGGTATGGGAACTGCCGTGGGGACCCAACCGGCGGTGGTTGCAGGAAGGGGGCGTGCTCGGCGCGGTCGTCGGTGGCTGGCAGATCTCAGGGATCGGCACGGTCACGACCGGCCGGCCCTTCACTGTCTTCATGCAGACCGGGGTCAACAGCGGGGCGCCAAGCTGGCCGAACCGGACCGGCTCCGGAGAGCTGGAAAATCCGACGGTCGATCTGTGGTACAACCCGCGCGACTTCGCCGCGCCCCCCGCGAACACATATGGCAACACCGGCCGCGGCATCCTGTATGCGCCGGGGCACGTCAATCTCGATACGTCGCTCTCCAAGCGCTTCGCGGTGGCGGGGCGGACCAACATCGAGGTCCGGTGGGACGCGTTCAACCTGTTCAACGAGCCGGGCTTCGGATTCCCGAACCAGAACTTCGACTCGCCAACGGCCGGACGCATCACCTCGACGATCGTGGACAACCGCTCGATGCAGTTCTCGCTGAAAGTAAACTTTTGATGTCTGGGAGGCATCTCTAACGAGCTGCGCTACGAAGGCTCGACCCCGATCGTGCGGCGCGGCGAACGACTCTAACGCTGTAGCGAGCCCTTCAGGGCTGCCTCCAGGCTGGGCTGAGGCCCTGCGCTGCACAAAACCCGGGAGACGAACGCGATGAAGCCAACCGTAGCGAAGATGCTGGACGGCACGCCCACCCCGGTTGACCGTCGGTCGTTCTTCAAGACCCTCGGCGTGGGGACGGCCGGCGCGCTGGCACTGACGGGCCGGGCCGCCGCCGACGCCGACGCCGATTTCATCCAGGCCAACGTCAAGCGCGCCTCCGAGCCCTCCGCCCTCAAGATCACCGATCTGCGAGTCGCGGTGGTGGTGGGCGCACCGTTCACGTGCCCGTTGATCCGCATCGATACGAACCAGGGGCTTGTGGGATGGGGTGAGGTCCGCGACGGCGCGAGTGAAACGTACGCGCTGATGCTCAAGAGCCGCATCCTCGGCGAGAACCCTTGCAGCGTCGACAAGATTTTTCGAAAGATCAAGCAGTTCGGCGCGGCCGCGCGACAAGCCGGCGGCGTGTGCGGCATCGAGATGGCGCTGATGGACCTGGCCGGGAAGGCCTGGGGCGTCCCGTGCTGGCAGATGCTCGGCGGGAAGTTCCGCGATCGCGTCCGGCTCTATGCCGACACGACCGAACGCCCCACGCCGGTCGAGCAAGGCAAGCTCCTCAAAGAGCGCATGGATAAAGGCATCACCTACCTGAAGCAGGACTTCGGCATCGGGCTTCTGCGGAACGTGCCTGGCGCGCTCTCGATGCCGCTCGGCACGAACCTCGGGGGGGGCGACAGGGTGATGCATCCCTTCACCGGGATCGAGATCACCGACAAGGGCATCGCTTGGCTGTCCGACTGGGTCGGACAGATCCGCGAGGTGATTGGGATGGAGGTCCCGCTCTCCACGGATCACTACGGGCACATCAGCGTGAACAGCTGCATCAAGCTCGCGCGGGCGATGGAGAAGTGGAACCTGGCGTGGATGGAAGACATGGTCCCGTGGCAGTTTGGCGAGCTGATGAAGCAGATCCGCGACTCGACGACGGTGCCGATACTGACGGGCGAGGACATCTACCTGAAAGAGCCCTTCATCAAGCTCATCGACATGGGCGCAGTGGACATGATCCATCCGGACCTGGCGAGCTCTGGCGGCCTGATTGAAACCAAGAAGATCGGCGACTATGCCATGGAGCACGGCGTCGCGATGGCGATGCACTTCGCCGGCACGCCGATCTCGTTCATGGCGAACGTCCACTGCGCCGCGGCGACGGAAAACTTCATCGCCCTGGAGCACCATTCGATGGACGTGCCGTGGTGGGAAGCTCTCGTGCGCACGACCGGCGGCAACGCCCTCGTCGAGAAAGGATTCGCGGTCGTGCCGGATGCCCCCGGGCTCGGCGTGGAGCTGAACGACGAGGTTGTGAAGCAGCACCTCCGGCCGAAGTCCGGCTACTTCGACCCCACCACGGAGTGGGACACCGTCCGGAGCAACGATCGCCCATGGAGCTGAGGCACCCTCTGGCCTCTTTCTCCCGCCGGGACGTGCTGAGGACGACGGGGCTGTGTGCGTTCGGACTGGCCAGCGGGGTCGGTGATCTCTTTGCCGCCAGCGCGGGACGCTTCAGCATCGGTGCGTGCGACTGGTCTCTCGGTCAGCGCGGAAAGACCGAGGCGATGTCAGTGGCCCGGCAGCTGGGCATCGACGGTGTGCAGATCTCCATGGGGGACGTGGCGAACGACCTGCACCTGCGCCAGCCGGGGGTGCAGCGAGCCTACCGCGAAGCTGCCGCGGCGACTGGTGTCCGCCCGATACCCGGACAGAACTGCTCAGCGGAGCCATCCTTTGGAAGAGCGGCCTGACTTTTCAGTCCACCAAAATACTTTATAAAATTCTTGGTGTCCGTTACCTTGCCCTACCCGCAGAGGTCACACTCGATCCGGCCCATCCAACTCTCTCACGGATGGATACTTTTTATGTCGATGCTTTTGCCAACCTTCAGGTAGCAATTGGCATTCCGTCGGATAATCCTTCCAGTCCGGTTATGTTTTCAAACCAGCTGGGGGTGATGACTGTCCTGATTGGTCCATCGGCCACAGAGCCGTCCGGACTGACCGTCACGAAAGTGTATGATGAAAATAATCCGGGTACGGAGTGGTTGGCTTCCTCGGGGCAGGATAACTATGTGACAGTTGATTTGAACTGTACTGAAAAT
>JANNHC010000019.1:0-2147 GCA_031404215.1 Acidobacteriota bacterium | reverse complement strand
ACTGTCCTTCAGCCGCAGTTGATCCTCGAGATCGACCACCTCGCTGAGATCGCTGAACAGGCAGATGGCCCCGTGGGCCAGGCCCGTGCCGTCCCGGATGGGGGACACGGTGATCCCGAGATGCGACGCACCTGCGCCGGGCCGATCCATCCGGACCGCCCGGCGCACGATCGGCTCTCTTGTCACGAGGCACTCGTCGATGACGTCCGACAGCGCCGGCGAGCGGGTGAGCACCTCGCGGTAATTCCGCATCCAGTCGGAATCGGGAAGGCCGAGCAACCGCTGCCCCGCGGGATTCAGCGTGCGGACGACGCCTTCCTGACTCACGACGAGAAGGCCCGAAGTCATGCTGGCGATGATCTCGCCGCTGAGACGCTCCGACGCCTCGGCCCGCGCTTTCATCGCGCGCTCCTGCGCCCGCATCTTCTGCAGGGCATCTTCCATGGCCGACGCCATGAACGCCGTCTCGGCGCCCCCGGCGTGCGCGGTCCGCGCAGCGGAGCGTGCGGCGGCCAGGAACTTCGTGACGGCGAAGGCGAGGATGCCAGCGAGCGCGGCCACGATGCCGGTGAGACCGAGGAAGAGATAGCCGGCTTGAGTCATTTACAAGGGCTCAGGGCTTAGGGTGAAGGGCTCAGGACTGAGGCCCAAGACCTGAGGCCACCTGAGCCCTGAGCCCAATCAATATAAACCCACGTACCAATGGACGATGCGATCGCCGGCCAACGATGCGACGAGCGCTCCGAGCGCGAGAAAAGTGCCATACGGCAGCGCGTACTTCATCCCACCTCGCTTGATCACGATCACGAACAGGCCGACCAGCGAGCCGGCGACCGAGGACAGGACGAGAGTGACGAGCACGAGCTTCCAGCCGAGAAACGCGCCAATCATGGCGAGCATCTTCACGTCGCCGCCGCCCATCCCCTCGACGCCTGAGTACCGATAATACGCCTCGCCGATGAGCCACAGGACCCCGCCGCCGAGCGCAGCGCCGATGAGCGCGTCCCTCATGCCGGGCGGCAGCACGGCGCTCGAGACGAGCCCGATTGCGATGCCGGGCAGCGTGATGACGTTCGGCAGGAGCTGGTGCTCGAGGTCGATCGCGAAAAGCACGACCATCGCGCAGGCAAAAAGAATTCGCGGAACCAGCAGCGCGCTCCAACCGAGCACTTCCCCATGGAGCATGAAGAGCGCCAATGTCGTCAGCTCCACCACGGGATACCGGATCGAAATGGGGACGCGGCATTTCCGGCAGCGTCCGCCGAGGGCGGCGTAGCTCACGACGGGCATGTTGTCGAACCACCGCAGCCGGTATTCGCACGCGGGACATCGCGAGGGCGGAAGCGTCAGAGACTGGCCGCGCGGGATGCGGTGCACGCAGACGTTCAGAAAGCTGCCGACGGCGAGGCCGAGCAGGGCAAGAACCGACAGCTGGAACGGGTCGAGATTCACTGGAGCGGCCGGGGCTCCTCCGGCATCGGAAAGAGCGGCGACTGCGCTGACACGCGGACTCGTCCGGTTGCCGGATCCATCTCGTACGGCGATCCCGTCGGATCGAGCGGCTCGCGCAGGAGAACGCCTCTCCGGGTCAGCCCGGACCAGGAATATGACTCGCCGGCCGGTGGCGGAAACCGGCGAATCGCGGTCTCGAGCTGGTCGATCTGATCGAGCGCCTGCAACTGCAGCAACGCACGTTCGGCGCTGCGCCGCAGCCAGGCCTCCTCGGACTTCGCAATCTGCTGCCACAGAAAGCGCGCGGCGGTGCGATCCTCCCCTTGCACCAGCATGGAGGCCGCCAGCGGATCGAGCCAGCTGGGCGCGTCCGGCTGGGCGCCAGCCCGCTGAAACCACAACGCCGCCGTCTTGTAGTCGCGAAGCCGCCAGTAATACACGAATCCGATGTCGTGGTAGTACTGCCACTTGTGTGGCATGGCGACAATGGCTTTGCGCAGGAGCGCGACCGACTGATCGGGCCGCCCGGGGCCGCCCGGGTAACCTTCGCTCAGGAAGATCGCGCCGAAGCGATAGGCGATATTGAAATACGGGTCGAGCGTCGTCGTGAGATCGAGCAACGGGAACAGGAGCCGGTACTTGGCGGCCGCCTGGGGGCCCGACAGGCGATCGCCGCCGTAATGCTGGATCGCACG
>JANNHC010000018.1:0-4379 GCA_031404215.1 Acidobacteriota bacterium | reverse complement strand
CCTTTGTCGGCCGACGACACCCGTGCCGAGACGACGCCTTCCATCGCGACACGGCCGGTGACGTCCTGGGCGCGCGCGGTCTCCGCCGACACCACGAGCGCGATCGCAGCCGCGCCGAGCGCCCGGACGGTCGTGTGGATTCTCATGCGCGGAGGGCCCTCAGGGACACGGGACCCGCGACCCTCTTCAGGCGTGTCTCGGTGTTGGCGGCCGACAGGTCGATGGAGGGCAACACCCTGGCCAGCGCCTGCACGACCTCGGCGTCGAACTGCGATCCCGCGCAGCGCCACAATTCGCGCAGCCCCTCGGAGGTGTCGAGCGCCGGCCGGTACGCCCGCGCGCTCGTCATCGCGTCGAACGCGTCCGCCACATGGACGATGGTGGCGACGAGTGGAATCTCCGTGCCGCGCAACCCGTGCGGGTAGCCCTTGCCGTCCGGCCGCTCGTGGTGCAGCTCGACGATCGGGATGTGCGGCTCCAGGAACGGCACGCTGCGCAGGATGCGCGCGCCCACGCCCGGGTGCTGCTTGATCATCTCGTATTCCTCGTCGGTCAGCGGGCCGGGCTTCATCAGGACGTGATCGCTGATCCCGATCTTGCCGATGTCGTGCAGCAGCGCGCCGAGCCGCAGCACTTCGAGCTCGGTCTCGTCGAGCGACATGCAGCGGCCGATCGCGAGCGACACGGCGCTGACGCGCTCGGAATGACCGGCGGTGTATGGATCGCGGGCGTCCAGCGCCAGCGCGAGCGCGCGGATGGTGCCGAGATACGCGCTGAGCGTTTCCGCCTCGGCCGCCTTGACCGATTGCATCATCGTGTTGAACGCGGCGGTCAGCGTGTCCACTTCGAGGCTGTCGCCGCCCGGCAGCAGTGGATGATCGAAGTCGCGCGTCCGCGTCATCCCTGACAGCGACGCCGACAGGGTGTCGATCGGCCGCGCGATGGTACGCGAGAGCCACACGCTCGCCAGCCCCGCCAGCGCGAACGCACCCAGCGCAATGCCTCCCATCGTCCGCAGCGCTCCCTGGACGACGGGCCGCGCCGATGCGTCGATCGAATCGAGCACATAGACCTGCGCCGTCCCCTGCTGCAGGAGCCGCTTCACCGCGTAGTCCGAGCCGCCCAGGGGCACGACGTCGTTCATGGCCATCGCGCGGATGACCTCCGGCGTGAGCGCCATCACCGGTTCCGGCGGCAGCGTCGAGGCAATGACCCGATCTCCCGAGAGGATCAGCGTGCGCGCGCCGGACAGGTCCGACAGCTCGAGCGCGTATCGTTCGTCGAGCGCATTGGCCAGACCGAGCGTCCCGAGCTTTGTGCCCTGCAGGGTGACCGGTACGGTCGCGATGCGGAATACGCCGGCCGTGGTGGTCACGACGGTGGCGTCCGCGTCCGCGTGGGCCGCGTGCAATCGACCGGCGGCCGGCCACTCATCGGCCAGACGCCCCGCGACGGCGAGCAGCGTGCCCGACGGGTCGCGCACCTCGAGCACATCCGGTTGAATCCGATCGACCAGCTTTTTCAGCTCGCCCTTGATCGTCGTCACGAGATCCTGGCGTCCAGCCGGGCTCGTCGTCTGCAGCTCCGTCTGGTACGTATCGAGCGCAGCCTTGAGCGTCGAGTTCTCCGCGAGCGTCGCGACCTGGGCCCGGAGTTCGTCGGCGCGCCGCTCTTCGAGGGCGCCAAGGAGGCGCTGACCGGTTCCGAGCTTGTCCACGACACCGTCGCGCACGCGCCCGCGCACGCTCAGCGTCACCACCAGCAACACGGCGGACAGCACGAACGCGACGGTAGCCAGCGTCGCGATCAGGGTTCGGACGACGAACCGCGGTGGGGTCTTGTGCGCCATTTATCTGTCAACGACCGGCAACGAGAACTCGATGCTTGCAGACTCGCCGGCGACAACCTGGATAGCCTTGGTCGTTTCGCCGATCCGCTCGTGCCACGCGCTCAACTGATACGTGCCGGGAGGAACGTCGCTGATGGCGAAGACGCCGTCGGCGGCGGGCGTCGCGTACAGGCGGTGGTCGAACACCATGATCGTCGCCGCCATCTCGGAGTGAATGTGGCAGTACACCTTGATGACACCCGCACGCGGGAACGTCCGCTCGCGCTTTTCCCCTTTTCGGAAGCGTCCGAGGTCGAACGTCGCGCCGCGCGACAGCGAGAACACGTTGTGGAAGTACGAATCGAAGTTGGGAAATTCGACCGTGGAGGCACGCGTGATGGCGCTGACGCGCGGCACGAAGGCCTCGTCGCGCTGGCTGATGCCCACGCGCGTCACGGGCAGGTTCGACTCGACCGGCGCGTCCTTGACGAAGACGACGACGTTGGCGATTTCAGCCGCCTCGGGCGTCTTGCGATTCACCTGCCGGGACGGGTAGGCGCCCGAGCGCAACGGTGCGCCACCAAGTGCAACCAGGTGCACGATGCCGGTGATTCGACCGTAGGCCGGAACGGCGCGGCCCACGGCCGGGTACGCGGCGAGGAGGGCACACGTGACCATCAGCAGCACGGCCGGCGGCTGATACGGCACACGAGCGCACATTTCTGTAATCAATTCCCTGATCTTCGAGGGCATTGCACGGTCATGTGCTGGTTGCGTGCCAATCGCCGGTTTTGTCCGCCCATCCTTTCTGAACCATAATTCAAGCTTCGAAGGAGCGCGGATGATGAAACCTTGGCGGCTGCTCGTTGTGGCGGCCGCGCTGAATGTGACACTTGGGGCCGCCGTGGCCGTCGCGCAGACGGTCATCGTGCGCCACGCACCGGCGGGCGAAACGACCGAGCTTTTCCTGAACGCCACGAAGGTGGCGACCGGGACGGTGGATGGGAACGGGGACGTGACGCTGCCGTTGAACATCCGCGAAAACGGCGCCGGCAAAACTGAAATCGACGCGAACATATTCATCGACGTCTGCGACAAGCTCCGCCGCGTCGTCGTCGTCGAGCGCGGACAGCCGATCGCGACGCAAGAGCCGGGCTGCAACCGGCGCGATATCTCCGGCTTGTATCTGGTCCGCCGCGTCAACACGCTCGTCGTGGACGTCGGCGGCGCGAATCCGACGATGATGCTGGTCAAGGGGTCGTACGGGCTCGAGCCCGAGCAGATCTGGGGCGTGCCGTCGGGCCTGATCCTGTTCGGTGGCGGAGGATTGACCGAGTTCCGCGACGCCGCGCTGATTTTCTGCGGGACCGCGTCGCCGTGCTCGAACAAAAATAAGGGGATCTCTTATACCGCGGGGGCGACCTTGTGGATCAAACGGTTCGTCGGGGTCGAGGGGAGCTACCTGAAGCCGCGCAAGACGACCGCAACCGGCAGCGGTGAGACCTTCACCTTCGACAGCGAGCTGGACGCGCATGTCGTCACGGTCGCCGGGGTGGTCGGTGTCCCGATTGGCCCCGTCAGGCTGTACGGCAAGGGAGGCACCGCCTATCACTTGGCCACGTCCACGACGAATGAAACGATCAAGGAAGCGTCCCAGACGTTCGAAGTGCAGACCCGGGGATGGGGCTGGGTGTTTGGCGGCGGTCTCGAAATCTGGGTGAAGCCGGCCGCCGCGCTCTACGCCGACGCCGGCTTCGCGGGACTGAGAGGGAAGGCCCTTGGCGGCGGCGAAGTGCGGCTCGACGATCGGCTGCGCTACGTCACGTTTGGCCTGCGGGTGCGGATCGGGCGGTGAACGTCACTGCACGTCGATGAGTTCGACCTCGAAGACGAGCGAGGCATTCTCCGGGATGGGTCCGTTGCGGGCCGGGCCGTAGGCCAGCGAGGGCGGGATCACGAGCCTGCGCAGGCCGCCGATCTTCATGCCGGGCACGCCCCGGTCCCACCCGGTAATGACCTGGCCGAAGCCAAGCGTGAACGCGAACGGCGTCCCGCCGACCGATGTCTCGAACTGCAGGCCTTTCCCGTTCGTCTTCGACGCGTCGTACAGCCAGCCGGTGTAATGCACGGTCACGACTTTACCGGCGACCGCATCGGCTCCGGTTCCCACGCGCACATCCGTCGTGCTGAAGGTGGCGGTCGAAGGAGCCGTCGGCGAGTTTCCGCAGCCGGCGGCGGCCACCGAGAGCGCGACACACGCGAGCACGATCAGGGATTCCCGAAGACGCAATGCCACAATCACTCGATCTCCTCTGGAAACGAACACGATAATTCGGGCTTCAGGCTCTTGGCCTCAGCCACTCCTGAAGTCTAGCCTAAAGCTACACAGCCGCCTTCATCCTTACCATCCGCGCCCCCATCTGCCGCAGGTCCTCCCGGCTGAAGATCCCGCGCGTGGTGGGAAACATATGTCCCTCTTCCTCCTGAATGTGGTGCTCGATGCTCTCTCGCAACACCTTGAACTTCGCGCCCCATTTCTCGTCGTCCTTGG
>JANNHC010000017.1:0-9458 GCA_031404215.1 Acidobacteriota bacterium | reverse complement strand
CCGTTCCTGAAGCTGACCCATGTCGGTGGCCAGCGTCGGCTGATAGCCCACCGCCGAAGGAATCCGCCCGAGCAGCGCCGACACTTCCGAACCCGCCTGAGTGAAACGGAAAATATTGTCGACCGGCGCGCGTTCTGGCTTCGGCGCGGCCGGCGGCTTCGGACGCGGGCGAGGAATGTCGAATTCCGTCTTGGCGTCGATCCACTTGTGGCGCAGCGCCTGCTGAAACACGTCGCCGACCATCGGCAACGCGCTGCGCGCGCCCTGGCCCCAGGCGTCCATGGTGACGCTGTTGTCGTTGAATCCAACCCGGGCCCCGGCCACCAGTTGGGGATGCATCAGGATGAACCAGCCGTCGCTGTTCTCCTGCGTGGTGCCGGTCTTGCCCGCCACGTCGGCGCGAATGCCGTAGCGGGTGCGGATGGCGCTGCCGGTGCCTTCGTCGATCACGCCACGCATGGCGTTGACCAGTGTCAGTGAATCCTTGTAAGGCATCGCGCGTTCGGGCGGTTTGGCTGGCGTGAAATCCTCCAGCAGCTTGCCATCGCGGTCTTGCACGCGCCGCACCAGCATCGGTGGCATGTATCGGGTCGCGGGCCATGTCAGCTGGACGATTCGTCCGCGTCCCATCGGAGCGCCTTCCACAGGAGGAGGGGCGCGTCGGCGGGACGCAAGCTGGGCCGGCGATTGAACACGTCGAAGCCGGCTGCCTCGGTATTTTCGAGGATCCGCATGCCGCCGAGCCAGGTGAGCCGCAGTTCCCAGCGCAGGCGGCCGCGCACCCCGTCGCAGATCGGTTTTCCGCTCTCGAACAGGGCGCGTGTTTTCGCGGCCACCGAGTGGAGCGCCGCCTGCCATTCAGGTGTCATCCGTCCGGCATCGAGGTCGCCATCCAGTGCCCGGGCCCGATCGCGCTCCTGGAGGGGCACGTACAGTCGTCCACGCCGCCAGTCGATCGCGAGGTCCTGCCAGAAGTTTGTCAATTGCAAGGCGGTACAGACCGCGTCGGACTGTTCGTCGAGTTGCGGGTCGTCGTATCCGGCGACCCGCAGCACAAGCCTGCCGACCGGGTTGGCGGACCGGCGGCAGTAGTCGAGCACCTCGGGCCACGTCTCGTACCTCGCGGTCACGACGTCCTGTCGAAAGGCGCTGAGAAGATCGTGAAAAAGCGACCGCGGCAACCCATGCGTCCGAATCGTGTTCTCGAGAGCGAAGAAGATGCAATCGTCTCCCGGAGACGTCGGCCCCGGCGGAATCGCGCCGCGGTCAAGCCGCGCCTCCCAGGCGTCGAGCAGACGGAGCCGCTCATCCGGCGCGGGTCCCGGCTCATCGGCAAAGTCGTCTGCGCGCCGAGCAAAGGCGTAGATCGCGGCAATGTGTGGGCGCATGGACGCGGGCAGCAGGCGCGAGGCCACGGGGAAGTTCTCGTAGTGCTCCCGAGCGAGACGCTCGCAATATGAGTAGGCCCTCGTCAGCGGTTCAGGCTGTGCGTCGATCGGGTTCACCACTCGACTTCCGTGGCGCCCGCCCGCCGGTTTGCCGCGCGCGCCATGACGAAGAGCAGATCCGACAGCCGGTTCACGTAAACGAGCAGCTCCGGCTCGAAGGCGTCACGTCCCAGCGACACCATCGCGCGCTCGGAGCGCCGGCATATCGTCCGCGCCACGTGCAGCGCGGCCCCGGCCCGCGAACCACCGGCGAGAATAAATCGCCGCAGAGGAGGCAGTTCCGCCTCAAACTGATCGATCCAACCTTCGAGCCTGCTGATATCCTCCGGAGTGACCGCGGCCTTCGCAATACGCTCCGCAATCTTCTTCGCGGGATCCGCCAGGCGCGCGCCGAGCGCAAACAGATCGCGCTGAATCTGTTCCAGGATGGCTGTGAGCCCGCCGTCTTCGATCTCCGCCCGGACGAGACCGAGCCAGGCGTTCAGTTCGTCGATGTCGCCGTAGGCCGCGACGCGCGGGTCGGATTTTGCGACGCGCGTGCCGTCGAACAGGCCGGTCTCGCCCTCGTCGCCGGTCCTGGTGTAGATTTTCACGTTCTGATTATCGCCACAGAAGAACCCGGACGCACAGGAGAATTGGCCACCGAGTTGGCGGGGACCGGTCGAGCGGAGACTCCGCGACTCACGCCGGACACTTGCAGACTTCCGAAAGACGAGTAGATGGACGGATACAGCCGTACATGGCCGCAGTGACTCCGAGACGAACACGAAAGAAGGTTCCAGCGCTTCCGGCGCCACCCAGCCGTCAGTGGTTCCGGCGACGGCTCCTTGAATGGTACCGCCGCAACGGCCGCGATCTCCCGTGGAGGCAGACGCGCGATCCTTATCGGATCCTGGTGTCGGAGGTGATGCTCCAGCAGACGCAAGTCGATCGAGTGGTCCCGAAGTATCACGAGTGGCTCGAGAAATACCCCACGCTCGAGGCGCTGGCGGCAGCTCCTGAGGCGGACGTGTCGGAAACGTGGCGTCCGCTCGGCTACAACATCCGCCCGCAGCGTCTCCATGCGATCGCTCGCGAATCGGTCGAGCGCTATGGCGGTGCGTTGCCCGGCGACGAGGCCACGCTCCGATCGTTCAAGGGAATCGGCGCGTACACCGCTGGAGCCGTTCTGAGTTTCGCGTTCGGGCAGCGAGCGGCCATTCTGGACACCAACGTCGCCCGGGTTCTCTTCCGCGTCTTCGTCGGATCGGGCGACCCGAAGTCACACGCCATGCGACGCCATCTCTGGGAGGTGTCCCGGACCGTTCTCCCGATGCGGCATGTCTTTGATTTCAATCAGGCGCTGATGGACTTTGGCGCGACGCTCTGCACAGCGCGCAAGCCGCAGTGTCCGGCGTGTCCCATGCGGGCCGGGTGTGCCGCCTATCCCTACGATCCCTCATGATGGACTCGTCGTCCCCTCTCGTGCACCGGATCGTCGTGACCGCGGCGGTCATTGAGCGCGACGGGACATTTCTCGTGACGCGCCGTCCCACTGGCGTTCACCTGGAGGGTTACTGGGAGTTTCCGGGAGGAAAGTGCGAGGAAGGAGAGTCGCACGTGGCGGCGCTCGAGCGTGAAATCGCGGAGGAACTGGAAGCGGTTGTCGTGGTAGGGCGCGAACTGTTCGCCGTCTCGCACGCCTACCCGGACCGGGTCGTGGACCTTCACTTCTTCGAGTGCCGCCTGACTGGTGAGCCGCGTGCCGTGTTGGGGCAGGACATGCGATGGGTTCGCCGGGAGGAACTTGCGTCGTTCAAGTTTCCTCCAGCCGATGAGGAGCTCATTCGGCATCTGGCGACACGCTGAGCGCGCCGCGACGAACGGCCGCGGCCGTGAGGCCCCGGCCGGAGTGAGTCAGCGCTTCTTCAGCGTCTCGATGCCGCTCACCTTGCCGAGGCAAGTGTCACCGGCATACGGCACGGTGATCGAGTCGGTGCCGAGCCTGGCCGTGCCGGCCAGCGTGATCGCGCATGACGTCAGGCCCGGCGCCGTCGCGTTGCCAGACGCGCTCCACTTGATATCGGTCGGCGACGTCAACAGACCCTCCGCCGTGCCGGTGAGCTTCAGATCATTAGGGCACGTCGCGCTGAACGAGCCTTTCGCAGAAAGGGCGCTCTGCTCGGTGACGTTCCACTTGAAGTCCGTGCACGTGCCCGGCGTCGGGATAAGGGTGGACGACGTCCAGCTGCCTACGAGGGAGTTGTTGCCCGCGACCGTGGGCTCGGTCAACGAGCTGTTCCGTTCGAATCCCGCGCAACCCGCGGCCGTGACGGCCGCTATCGAGAATACCGTCATCAGAATTCGATTCTTCATAGCCTTATCTCAGGAATGATCCAGATCGCGTTCAGACACCTTGAACCACAAACCCAAAATCCACAACCGGGCTTATTGAGCTTATCGGCACACGAAGCCCATAGAACAGAGCAGGAAGAGCCAGAATTATACCATCCGGTTCGCCAGTGATTCGACGGCGATCTGCTGCTGAGGTCCGTCCCGGCCTTTCAATTCTGGGGTCGAACGGCGAATTTCGAGATCATTCGAGATCAACGGATGATCTGCCGGGCGCCGCCGAAATGGTCTTCCAGTGCCTCGCGGGTGCTGCGGAATGCCAGCTCGTTCCACGGAATCTCCTCTCGCGAGAACGCCCGGATTTCCAGCGACTCTTCATCGACTCGCAGGTCGCCTCCCACCACCGACGCCCTGTAGACGACGATGATCACCGGCCGGCCGGGATAGGAGTAGATATTGATGAGGCCGTCGAGCCGAACCTGCAGGCCGGCCTCCTCACGCGCCTCCCGCACCGCGGCCGCCGTAATTTCCTCGCCGCGATCGACATACCCGCCAGGAAACACCCACAGTCCATACCCGGGGTCGATCGCGCGGCGGACGAGCACGATCTGCTCGTCGACGGTCGTAATCACCGTGCCGACGGCCACCTTGGGATCGAGATACACAATGAACCCGCATCGGGCACACACGAGCCGCGAGGGATCTCCCGCTTTCAGCTGCCGCGCTTCGAGTGGGCCGCCGCAGGCCGGGCAGAATCGAAACACCGGCTCGTGAACGGGCATCACGGATTATCTCCCTATCTTCGTTCGTCTGTCCTCGGTCACCCGGGATTGTCGCGCATATAATTCGCGTATGTCGATTCTGAAGATCGCGCGCTTGGGACACCCGGTGCTGCGCGCGAAAGCCCGCGCGTTGCATCCCTCCGAGATTCGGACTCCCAAGATCCAGCAACTCATCGACGACATGTTCGAGACGATGAAGGAATATCAGGGGGTCGGGCTGGCGGCGCCGCAGGTACACGAAGGGTTGCGAATGTTCGTCGCCGGGTTCGCGCCGAGAGAAGATCCGGAGGACGAAGACGAGGACAATGACGACGGCGAAGACGTCCCGCTGATGGCGGTGCTCAACCCGGAAATCGAGGTCGTCTCGCGCGATGTCGTGGAAGACTGGGAAGGATGCCTGAGCATCCCGGATATTCGCGGCCGTGTGCCGCGCGCGCGCCAGATCGTCGTTCGTGGGTTCGATCGTTCGGGCAGGAAAATGGAGCTTCCTGCCTTCGGGTTCACCGCCCGCGTGATTCAGCACGAGTCCGATCATCTCGACGGTGTGCTGTTCTTCGACCGGATGAAGACCTTACAGTCTCTGACCTTCCTCGACGAGTTCGGCCGGTACTGGAGCGGCCACAACGGCCGGGCCGACTGACCCCGGAGGGGGCTGGGGGGCTACTGGTCCGTGATCAGTGGCGATGCGTCCGTGGCTGCCTGTCGCTTGCGCTCCAGTGCACGCTCGGAGTTCAGGCGTTCGAGTTCGACCTGGGAGTGATCCACGAACCGCATGGCGGCGGCGACGGCTGTGTGACCCGCCTCGTCCGCAATGAGCCGATGCATCCGTTGGCACACGCGACGGTAGGCCGGATGCCCTTGCGGCACCGTACGCAGCTCGAGGAGGTGCATGGCTTCCCGTGCGTTCATCTCCATGTAGAACCGCACCCGGTAGGCCATCGCGACGGCGTACGGGGCGGCGGCCTCGAGCCCGGCGGTCGCTATCGCCTCGTACAGGTCGGCGGATTCATCCATCACGCGATTCCAGTCGTCGCCGGCTCCCGCCTCCGCGATAGCCTCCGGCTCGGTGTATCCGTGCCGCGGCGTCAGCGCCTGCCATTCGAGTGTCAACAGCCGGTGGCGTTGAAGGTCCCGAAACGCACCGTAGTCGGTCAGGACGTCGAACCGGTACGTCGTACGTTCGAACGCGCGGCCGGGACGGTGCCGGCGATTCGATCGGTCGCCGACGTAGGCGCGCAGAACGGCCACGCGCTCGTCCGGGGGCAAACGGCGCGCAATCTGAAGTAATTGATCGTCGGGCAAATCCGAGACCGAGTAAAGCGCCGCGGCGATGATTTTCACCTCGCCGTCCGGATCGAAATCGGTCAGAGTGACCTCGTCGCGTGGCTCCGGCTCGACCGCGATCAGCCGGCCGGCCACATTCTCCATGCCGGTACGCGCGGCGGCGAAGTACTCGCTCCATCGTCCGCCCCGATCGGGCTGATCCACCCGCGTCAGGAACGCCGGAATGATTTTGCGGAGCTCGGCGAGCATCTGATCGGCGCACGTGCGCACCTCGGCGAGTGGGCTGGCGCGCATGCGAAGGAGCAGTGCCTCGAACGCCTGGCCGGTCCCGTAGATGCCGACGTTCGACTGCGTCGCGGCCGGCAGCAGGCCCCTCAGCGTGTCGAGCGCCTTGCCGCGAACGGCCGCGCGATGCACGGCCTCCGAGTCGGATGAGCTCCTGGGGTAGCGCCGCTCGAAGTGTTCCTGCATCGCCGGGATCCACTTCGCGTAGGCCTCGAATGTGCGATCCATCGTGCGGCCGTAGCGCTCCGCCAGCGCCCCATCGCCAAGCTCCACGGGCACGTGGTAGCGCCAGCGGCCGTGCAGCTGATCGGTGTAAGGCACGTAGCGGGTCGATTGCTCGAGGTACGCCATCAGGCGTCCCCACTCGAGGACCTTCGTGAGAAGGTTCGACACGTATTCGCACGCGATGTGCGCGCCTCCGAGTTGCGCGACGGAGTCGTCTCCGTAGTCGTTGAACACGCGGGCGTAGAGCTTCTCCGCGCGCTCGACTCCCGTGGAGCCAGCGCCCGGCTGGAGCGTTCGATCCCCACCGTCCGTCACCTTGTCGGCGAACTCGTCAAGGAACAGCCGGCGCAGTGATTTCGACGAGCGCGAGTAGCGCGCGAAAAGCGCGCCCTTGACCGTTTCCGGCAGGTTGGTCAGCGCGAAGACGTGGCTGTCGGCATTTGTGAAGTACGGCGCGAGCCGCGCACGTTCGGCGCCTGTGAACTCTTCGGCCACGCGGGAATTGTATAGCGAGTTGTCGCGACCGCGACCGCTACACCCCTCACGTGCCGCCGAATCCGATAAGGACCTTCTCCCCTTCGACGATGACAGGAACCCGCCGCGCTCCCTTCGAATATGTCAGCATGCGATCGAGGTCGGCGGGATCCTTCTTGACGTTCACGTACTGAAAGGGAATGTGTGCGGCCTGGTAGTGATCGCGCGCCCCCTGGGTATAGGGGCAGGCATCTTTTCCGAAGATCAGGACCATGTTGCAAGCGTAAGCCACAATCACCAAAACTACGACAATGTGAGCTAGTTATGGCGCGTTCTTGATTCTTTGTGAAACAGTTCACATAATCGACCATCTGGGAGATTTCAGTAATGCGCTCGAAAGGCATGGCGGTATGGATCCTCCTGGTCTGCACGGCGGCGTTCGCCGGCGCGCACGTCGCTCCGCAGCCGTCGAAAACCCCGCTGACGGCCGACGACATCGCGCGGCGTGTGCGTGACCGCGACACGGGCCGCGACTCTCGATCGACCCTGCGCATGAAGCTGTTCGATCGGCACGGACGGGCACGTGAGCGCTCGCTGACGCTGCTCACGCTGCGCGGACGCGGCGGGCCCGGCGTTCGCGCGACCGCACCGGATGGCGACCGGCTGCTGATCCGTTTCACGTATCCCAACGACATACGGGGCACCGGGTTCCTCGTGTGGGAGCATCCCGACACAGACGACGAGCGGTTTCTGTTCCTGCCGTCCCTCGGCCGCGTCCGGCGCATTGCCGGCACGGAAGCGCAGGAGAGCTTCGTCGGAAGCGATTTCACATACGAGGACATCGGGGGCCGCGAGTTCGACGAATACACCTACACCCTCCGTGACGACAACGCTTCCTGGCCGGCGCCTGGCGGCGCGCAACCGGCATGGCGCCTCGAGTCGCGGCGCAAGGCCGGCTCCGCCGAGTTTCCGCACGTCGTGTCGCTTGTCCTCAAGGACACCTTCGTCGTGGTGCAGGCGGACATCCACAACACGCGCGACGAGAAGCAGAAGGTCTATACGGTTCGCCGGCTCGAGCAGATCAAGGGGGTCTGGACGGTGATGGACTCCGAGATGACCAACGCGATAGGGAAATCGCGCACCGAGCTCATCATTGACGCCGCCGACTACAACGTAGGACTGAAGGAGAGCGATTTCAGCCGGCGCGAGCTGGAGCGCGCGACCGCGAAGTGAGCGCGCGGCTCGCCGAGTTCATCTACCGCTGGCGGCTCGCGCTGAGCGCGCTGATCATTGCCGGCGCGATCCTGGCGATTCCCCGCGTCAACATCACGCACATCGATAACGACATCACGGCCTGGTTCTCCAGGGAGGACCCGGTCTACAAGGACTACGAGCGCTTCCGACGCGAGTTCGGCGGCACGCGGTCGCTGATTATTGCGCTGAAGGCGGAGTCGGCCGACCGGATATTTTCCCGCGAAACGCTCGGCTTCCTCGACCGGATCAGCAGCGACATCGAGCGCGTTGACACCGTGCAGCGGGTCGCCAGCCTGGCGACGGCGACCCTGGTCCGGGCGACCCCCGACGGCGGCCTCGATGTGCGTCCGCTCCTCGAGGATCTCGAGCGTACCGACCCCGCGGACATCAAGGCCCGGGCGCTCGGCGACGACCTGATCCGCGGCGATCTCGTGTCGGACGACGCAACAGTCACGGCGCTCATCGTCAGCTTCGACGAAGATCGCATCGACAGCGTGCGCGGCGGCGTCATCCAGACGATCCACGATATCGTCGATCCGCGCCTCCCACCTGGCGTCAAGGCGTACTACAACGGCAGCCTGGAGATCAGCGAGACGTACAACCGCGTCACGCTCGACAACCAGCAGAAGTTTACGCCGCCGATCCTTCTCTTCACGCTCGGAGCGATCTTCGTGACGTTCCGCTCGTGGCGCAAGACCCTGCTGTCGATCGTCGCCATTACCGTCAGCATCCTGTGGACGCTGGGGCTGTATTCCCTCATGGGTTTCAGCTACAACGTCCTCTCCAGCATGATCGTCCCGCTCATCGTCGTCCTGGCGATTGCAGACGACGTGCACATCATGCAGCACTGGGACGAGGAGCGCCGGCGTGGCGATAACGAGCATGCCTTCAAAGCGACGGTGGCGCATCTCACCGCCCCGCTGCTTGGCGCGAGCGCGACGACCGCGCCGCCTCGGTGTCCGTGGACGAGCCGCCCGCCCGTGTACGCCAGGAGCATCGGTAGGAGGTACTTGATGATGGGGTCGACGAGCTTGGCCAGTTCCTCGTTCGGGAACCACCCCGTTGGGATGAAAAGCGCTGTGAGTAGGCCCCACGCGATGAACGCCCCGACATTCGGGATGACCATGGCTGTCAGGAACCCACCGAAAGCTTGGACGCGTGCCCTCCTACTTGACTTCTGCGCCACCTTGGTGTCGATCTGCGAACTCATCATTGAGATTCTCCTCGATCAATTCTTCCGTCGGCGTTCAGCCGCAGGGTGAGATCGACTTTTCGCCGATCGGTGTTCTGGAGGACACGTTCTATGTTGCGACGGTCGCTGGCTTCGTAGAATTGCGTGGCCGACGCCCGATCCATCCCGCCGCGCATTTTGCGT
>JANNHC010000016.1:0-3825 GCA_031404215.1 Acidobacteriota bacterium | reverse complement strand
TGCAGCAGTATCAGATTGGCCATTTAGGAACTGAGCGTGGAAGCGCGTCCTGTCGACTCTGCCGAGGACCTATCGCATCCCAAGAACGCTGTCCGAAAAACGTATACATACTTCGGACAGTCGAACGCGCAGCCGGTGCCGGAGTGGGGGTTCGCACGCGATGAATCTGCCGCAAAGATTGGTCCGAGGGCGGCGATCACGCTCTACGCTGCGCTGATGAGCCAGTTGCGGAAATCGTCCCTGACACCCAGCCACTTCATTCGGCCTTCCGCCTCATTCGTGGCGGGGACTCCGATTCAGTCACGTCCCGACTCGCCTTCGGCTCGCCGGGAATGGGAACGAATCCCTGCGTTCCAGCACACAAAATCTCCTTTCTTTTAGGGTAGGAGGTCAGGGTACACTAGCAGAGCAGAAGGAATCTTACCTGCGAAGTGATTTGCTGCCAGTCTCTGAGATGGGGGCAGATGACCGTTTGAGCGCGTGACCCGCTTCTCTTTGCCGGCCCGGGCTCAAGCGCTAGAATCACCGACGCCCCATGGCCCTGTCCGCCGGAACGCACCTCGGCTCTTACGAAATCCTCTCCGCACTCGGTGCTGGCGGGATGGGCGAAGTCTATCGCGCGCGCGACACAAAGCTGAATCGCGACGTCGCGATCAAGGTTCTACTCCCGGCCGTGGCGAACGATCCCGAACGCCTCGCGCGCTTCAGCCGCGAAGCGCAGGTGCTCGCCTCGCTGAACCATCCGAACATAGCGCACCTTCATGGCCTCGAGGATTCGCATGGTGTCCGCGCGCTCGTGATGGAGCTCGTTGAAGGCCCCACGCTCGCGGATCGCATCAGTCAGGGCGCGATCCCCCTGGACGAGGCGCTGCCGATCGCGAGGCAGATCGCCGAGGCGTTGGAGGCCGCGCACGAACAGGGCATCGTCCATCGTGATCTGAAGCCAGCCAACATCAAGATGCGACCGGACGGCGTGGTGAAAGTGCTGGATTTCGGCCTCGCCAAGGCGCTCGATCCGCCGCCGGGCACGGAGGCGGGCGCCCTCCTGGCGAATTCACCCACCATCAGCAGCCCGGCGATGACCCAACAGGGCGTGATCCTCGGCACGGCGGCGTACATGAGTCCGGAGCAGGCCAAGGGGCGCGCGGCAGACAAGCGGAGCGACGTCTGGGCGTTCGGCTGCGTGCTCTACGAGATGCTCACTGGCAGGCGGACCTTCCAGGGAGATGACGTTTCCGACACGATGGCCTCGGTGCTCAAGGGTGAGCCCGACTGGAACGCGCTCCCCACGAATGTGCCGGACGGCGTCCGCGCGCTGATTCAGGGCTGCTTACGCAAGGATCGGAAACAGCGCATCGGCGATATCTCAGCCGCACTTTTCCTGCTCAGCCAGCCGCATGCGGTAGCGCAGGCCGCACTGGTCGCGCCGCCGCCGGTCTGGCGACGCACGATGCTCGTCGTCGCCGGTGTGCTGATCGGCGCCGCCATCGCAGTCACGGCGTTCTGGAGGCTCAAACCGTCGCAGGCGGCTCCGGTGACTCGATTCGCCATCACCCTGCCGCCGGGACAACAGTTGAACCCGAATCGAACAGCCGTCGACGTATCGCCGGACGGCACCCGCATGGTCTATGCATCCGACGGCCGGCTCTATCTCCGTTCCATGTCGGAGCTCGAACCCAGGGCCCTACCCTTAACCGAACCGGCGATAAATCCGGTGTTTTCGCCCGACGGCGAGTCGGTCGCGTTCTGGGCCGATTCGGCGCTCAAGCGAATTGGTGTCACTGGCGGCACGGCCGTGACGATCTCCCAGATTGGTGTCGCACCAACCAGCATCTCCTGGAGTGACGACGGCATCCTGTTCTCACGTCTGGACGGCGGCATCATGCGAGTCTCGCCGAACGGCGGCAAGCCAGAGATGCTCGTCGACACGAGCAAGTCCGACGAGCTGGCAGATGGTGCTCGATGGCTCCCCGACGGTCGGACGCTGCTTTTTACGAGCGCAAAGCGAACCGGCTCTGTGATCGATCGATGGGAGAAGGCGCAGATCGTTGTGTTGTCGCCCGGGACGGGCGTGCGCAAGACACTGATTGAGGGGGGAACCGACGCGCGGTATGTCCCGACGGGGCATATCGTGTACGTATCGGCAGGAACGCTGTTGGCGGTTCCGTTCGATCTCCCCGGGCTTTCCGTGACCGGCGGATCGGTGCCCGTCGTCGAGGGCGTCCGTCGGTTGAATGCGGTCGGCGCGGCTCATTTCGCATTCTCCAACACGGGGTCACTGGTCTATGTGCCGGGCGCGTCGTCGTCGCAGCAGGAAGTCGTGGTGTTCGATCGTCACGGCACCGTGGAAGCGCTCAAGCTCCCGCCGGGGAGCTATCAGTTTCCGCGAGTGTCGCCCGATGGCAAGAGGATCGCGTTTGAAGCGAGCGACGGAAAAGAGGCCGTCGTCTCGATCTACGAGCTGTCGGGTGAGAGCTCGGTCCGCCGGCTCACCTTCGGCGGGAACAACCGCTTTCCAATCTGGTCCTTCGACGGCCGCCGCGTGGCATTTCAATCGGATCGGGAGGGGGATCCCGCCGTGTTCTGGCAGCCGGCCGACGGAGGCACCGCGGAGCGGCTCACGACACCGGGCCGCGGCGCGTCACACGCACCGGAATCGTGGTCTCCAGCTGGCGAGGTGCTCTTGTTCACCGAAACAAAGGAGTTCGTCTCGTCCCTCTGGACATTCTCGCTCCGGGACCGGAAGGCGGCGCCGTTCAGCGATGTGAGAGGTTCGTCGCTTCCGATCGACGCGATGTTCTCACCCGACGGCCGCTGGGTGGCGTATCAGCTAGGGGAGAGAGGCCAGGGAGAAGCGACAACGTTCGTCCAGCCCTTCCCGCCAACCGGCTCCAGGTACCAGATATCGCGAGGCGGGCGGCCGGCGTGGTCCCGCGACGGCAGGGAGCTGTTCTTCGTGCCAGCGCCAGCCCAGTTCATGGCCGTCCGCGTGAGGACCGAACCGCGCTTCACGTTCACGAGTCCGGTCGCGGTGCCTCGGCGATTCGGGATCGCCGATCCCGCGAATCCGCGCCCGTTCGACACCCTGCCCGATGGCCGGATCGTTGGCGTCGCACCACCAGGCATGAGCCAAAGCGGGTCTGGTCCGGCGCAGATTCAAGTCGTGCTGAACTGGTTCGAAGAGCTGAAGGCGCGCGCGCCCAGGAAATAGCTGGATGAGGGATGAGGGATTCGATACATCCAGTAAAGCATCACGTAGACGATCACGCCGGTCACCGAGACATAAAGCCAGATCGGAAGCGTCCAGCGCGCGATCTTTCTGTGCCTGTCGTAGCGCCCGCTGACGATAGTCCGTATTAGTTTAGGCCTCTGCGAGTCGAGATATTGCTCGTTCTCAGCACAGCGGCGCCTCGGACGACATTAGGGGTCCAAATCCTGAGCGGGGCGCCGACTGCCCCACTGGCAAGCCTGTCCGATATTTGTATACATTTTTCGGACAGACCCCTCATGTCCAATGTGTCTGAAATCTGTATACACATTTCGGACAAGGTCGAGCGGACCCGTTCATTGGCTAACCATTGGTGTGCCGGAAGATGCCGAAGTTTTGCAGGGAGTGGCGCGGCAGATCGTCATGCAGCGGTCAGCAGCCAGGGTCGAAAATGTCCCTGACACCCAGCCAATCCTTCATCGGTCCCCTTCGCCAGCAGGTCGAATGCCATCCTCGTGCTACCAGCGAAACGCGGTGCGGGCCGCCGCCGTGCTGGCAGTCTTCGTCGCGTGGAGCTGGATCGGCGCGCGCATCTACACCGCGCACCTCGGCTGGGC
>JANNHC010000015.1:0-6518 GCA_031404215.1 Acidobacteriota bacterium | reverse complement strand
CTGGTTCCAGGGCCTGACCCAATCCGTGCTGTTTCAGGGTCAATCCGCGTTGCCCGCGGGGCCCTGTCCGGGCGTTCCGACCGTCATGTGGAAAGAGGCGCGGTCCTTGTCCGATGGACCACGAACGACCGTCAATAGATGGGTTCCGTCCGGAACTCCGCCCGGCAGGAACACGACGAGCTGGCTGTCAGTCGCGCTCATCACCGTCATCAAATACGTCTCGCACCAGACCTGGGGCGGCTGCGCACCAAATCCCAGACCTTGGATCGTCAGCGTCTGGTTGGCGCGGTCCACAGCGGTGCTGAGGACGACGAGGTGTTCCGACGGTCGCGTGATGACGAGCGTATTTGTCAGTTTCTTCTGGGCATGCGCGAGCGCAGTCCCCATGAAAACGAACGCCAGTGCTATCAGCACGATTCGTTTCGATAAGCGCATAAAGGCCTCCCGGCTTGGCTGCTCGAGGAGCAAGGCATACGCCACCCCGGCTGTTTTTGGGAAGTCATTGCACTGCCATCACTTAGCGGTGTTGACAGTGTGCGCTCCTCCCCGCGCACTGTCCATTTTTTGAGCCTGTGAACACAATATTGATGGACGCTTGGAGTACTTTAAATGACATTGTAGTCAGTTGACACCAGCGTCTTGACTTGCTGCGGAGGCCACAGTAGCTTGGTCTGTTGGGTAGACGAGGAGGGCCCTGCAGGGCCCTCCTCAGTTGCGCAGGAGTCACATGGAAGCAGGTGGCAACATCTTCAACGCGATGCTCCAGGAGTTCGATGGAGCCGCGCGGTTGTTAGGCCTCGATCCGGGAATCTGGAAGATTCTCACGCATCCCAAGCGCCAGATCATCGTGTCCTGTCCTATCCAGATGGACAACGGCGAGATCGAGGTGTTCACCGGGTACCGGGTGCAATACAACATCACGCTCGGTCCGGCCAAAGGCGGCATCCGCTATCACCCCGATGTGTCGCTCGACGAAGTGACGGCGCTCGCCGCGTGGATGACGTGGAAGTGCGCGGTGGCGCACGTGCCGTTCGGCGGCGGCAAGGGGGGCGTCATCTGCGATCCGACCCGGATGTCGCGCCGCGAGCTCGAGCTGCTGACGCGCCGCTACATCGCGGAGATTATCGACGCGATCGGGCCGGAGAAGGATGTCCCGGCGCCCGACGTCAACACGAACGATCAGATCATGGCGTGGGTGATGGACACCTACAGCATGCACGTCGGCCACACGTCCACGGCGGTCGTCACCGGCAAGCCGATCGAGATGGGGGGGTCGCTCGGGCGGCGGGAGGCGACGGGCCGCGGCGTGATGATCGTGACGCGGGAGGCCGCGAAGCATCTCGGGTTCGACATCAACGGCGCCCGCGTCGCGGTGCAGGGGTTCGGCAACGTCGGCTCCGTCTCCGCGGATCTCCTCTCGAAAATCGGGGCGAACATCGTCGCGGTCTCGGACTGGAAGGGGGGCGTCTACAACGACAAGGGGCTCGATATCGACAAGATGATCGACTACGCGAAGCAGCACAAGACGGTCGACGGCTTCCCGGGCGGCGAACCGCTCGACAACGACCAGCTGTTCGGCCTCGACGTCGAGGTCCTCGTGCCGGCCGCGCTCGAAAATCAAATCACGATGGAAAACGCCCCGATCATCAAGGCGCGCATCGTCGCCGAAGGCGCGAACGGACCGACGACTCCCGAGGCGCACAAGCACCTGCACGAGCGCGGCATCTTCGTGATCCCGGACATCCTCGCGAACGCAGGCGGCGTCACCACCTCGTACTTCGAGTGGGTCCAGGATCGCCACGGGTATTTCTGGGAGGAAGCCGAAGTGAACCAACGGCTGGAAGCCAAGATGTTCGAAGCGTTCGACGATGTGCTGAAGACGTCAGTGAAATACAAGACCGACATGCGCACCGCCGCCTACATCGTGGCCATCAACCGCGTCGCGACGGTCACGAAGATGCGAGGAATGTATGCGTGATCTGAATGGCAATTCTCCATCACCGTCCTACGCGGAACGCAATGAGCTCCTGCGCCGTGCTTCCCCCCTCACTCTTTGCATTCACCTCGATCAGGTATTCGCCGGCCGCCAGGGCTGAGAGCGCGAGCTCGACCTCGGCCGGACGGCCAGCGGCCTGCTGCACGGGCAGGTCCGACATGGATTGTCCGGCCCGGTTGAGAAGCCGCGCGGTGACGGGCGGCGTCATGCCCCCGGGAGCATAGGCATCCACCCGGATGTACAGGCGATCGCTGCGGCTGAACTCCCGTCCGCTCGTGGGGATCGCGTCGGGCTTTGCCTTGAGGGCCTGGAGCTCGGGAATCGTGCGCACGCGGAAGACGCGCGGCGTGCCGAACGACATGGTCACCTGGCTGAAGTCAGGAATAGTCAGGTCGCGGCCGACCGTGTCGATCACCTGGCCGCGCGCGCCTTCGACCACCATCTTCAGCTCGAGGCGGCCGGGCGCGACCTCGAAGGAAGTCGAACCGCCCTTCGGCACACCCGGTGCGGCCGCCACTGCGGCCTCCTCGGGAACGCGTCCGCGGAAGATCGGGCGGCCGTCGGGCGCGATCGCGGTCAACGCCACGCGCGCAGCGGGATCCTCCGCGCGCTGACCGGGCGCGAGCGGAACCGGCTCCCATGAAAACGTCACGCGGGTCTTGCCGTCCTCTCCGCGCGCCGTGCCGATCCAGAAATGCGCGGACCGATCACGCGCCGGCGCGACGAGATCGCTGAGCGCGCTCGTCACGGCGGATGGCGCCTCCGCCTTCCTGGGCGCATTCGCCCGCGCCACATCGTCCAGGGAGTAGGCCCAGTATCCTTTTCGTGCGCGTACGTCCACGCCTTTGCGCTTGACGTTGACCTTGATCGAATGGAACTTGCCGTCGGTCGGTGCCTGCGACGAGTTGTAGCCGAGGAGGTAGTAGCCGCTGGAGTCGCGGATGATCTGCTTCATCCCGGTGGCGAGGTCGTTGCGATTCACGATCGCGCGCCCGTCGGTGTTCGCCGCGAGCACGTGCAGGGTGTCCTGGCTGGCCCTCAGATTGGAGGAGTCCTGCACGATGCCGACGCCCTCGTTCATGCCATATTCGAAGACCGCGAGCCCCCGGGGGTCGACCGGGTAGATGGACGTGTTCTGCCGGGTCATCGCCGCGAAGACCTGCTGCATCTCGTAGATCAGGTCGGAGTCGGCCATGAGCTGCTCCTGGCCCGACGCGCGCGGCGCTTCCGCCCGTCCGCGATACGGGTTGTTGACACCGGGCATCGAGGCGTTGGGATCGGACAGCTGCGCCGGGAGGATGCTGGTGAAGCCTTCGCTGACGAAGATGATGGACTTGCGGCCTTCGCGGAGGCTGCCCATTTTGAACGCGGCGCCTTTGAGCGCGTCCATGGTGACCTGGTTGCGCACCCGCTCGACCGTCTGCGCCGGGTACATCGCGTACTGCTCCTCGAACATATTGCGCGGGGTGTAGTCGAACTTGCGGCCTTCGAACTTCTGGATCGCGGATACCGCGCTTTCGCGATCGCGGCTGAACCGGAGATCAGTAATGGGCGTCAACGGATACATGATCGCGACCATGTCGGCCGGCGCGAGCTGGTTCTGAATGAATTCGATGAGCGGCTTGCGCACGGACATGTCGTTGCCGCGCCGCACGTGGTAGTCATCCAGGATAATGACGAACAGGCGGACGTCGGGTCGCGCCGCTTCGCGTTCTTCGTCGAAGTCGTTGCGGATCGCGCGCGGCGGTCCGTTGTCCACCGTCTCGAGCGCGTCCAGCTTGACCACGCTGAAGGCGTCAACCTTCTGCGGCTTGCCGTCCTCGGCGATCGAAAAGTCGTCCTGGGTGAGATCCATGACGGGCTTGCCGTCTTTGTCGCTCACGATGACGTCCACGCGCACGTAATTGATGCCCGTGCGGATCGTGGGTGGCTGCTGCGGGGTGGCCGGTTCGGTCACCGGCGGCGGCGCCGGCTGGGCCGGCGGCGTCGCGGGCTCCTGTGAGGGGCCCGTACCGGCGCCGTGCAGGACGGCGACCATCACGAGGATCCCGAGACTCAGTCCAGCGGAGGCGGCGCGCGCAGACCTTCTCATAGTATTCAGACTCCGGCCTCGGGCAGGCGGCTTCAGACAGGCGTGAGCTCTCAGGGCCAATGATAGCATTGGCGGTGGACGCTCAGGCCGACCCGCCGCAGGAGATATCGTGACCGAAGACACCGCCGAGCACGCCCGCCCACTCACGCTGCTGGCCGAAGACGAGGCCATTTTTCGCGATACCGTGCGCGAGTTTGCCGACGCCCGGGTCCGGCCGCTGGTGCGCGAGATGGACGAGCACGCCAGGATCCCGCGCGCGCTCATCGATCAGCTGTTCGCGCTTGGCGTGATGGGGATCGAGATTCCGGAGACCTACGGCGGGTCCGGAGGGACATTCTTCCACGCGGTGCTCGCGGTCGAGGAGCTGTCGCGCGTCGATCCGTCGGTCGGGGTGCTCGTGGACGTGCAGAACACGCTCGTCATCAACGCATTGCTCCGGTGGGGCAGCGACGACATCAAGAAGCGATACCTGCCGCGGCTGGCCTCGGGCACCGTCGGCGCGTATGCGCTCTCGGAAGCCGGCTCGGGCAGCGATGCGTTCGCGCTCACCACGCGCGCCCGCGAGGACGGCGACGCCTTCCTGATCAGCGGGCGCAAGCTCTGGATTACCAACGGCAACGAAGCGGACCTGTTCCTCGTCTTCGCGACGATCGATCCGGCAGCCGGCTATCGCGGGATCACGGCGTTTCTCGTCGAGCGTGGATTGTCCGGCTTCACCGTCGGCAAGAAAGAGGACAAGCTCGGCATCCGCGCGAGCAGCACGTGCGAGCTGATCCTGGAGGAGTGCCGCGTGCCGCGGGAAAATGTGCTCGGCGAGATGGGGAAAGGCTACAAGACCGCGATTGAAACCCTGAACGAGGGACGCATTGGTATCGGCGCGCAGATGATCGGCCTGGCGAAGGGCGCGCTCGGGCATGCGATTGCCTACACCAAGGAACGCAAACAGTTCGGGAAGGCGATCGCGGATTTCCAGTCCGTGCAGCACCAGCTGGCCCGGGCCGCGGTCGAAGTGGAGGCCGCGACGCTGGCGGTCTACAACGCGGCGCGGCTGCGCGAGGCGGGACGCCCCTTCCTCACCGAGGCCGCGATCTGCAAGATCCTCGCGTCGGAGGTCGCCGAGCGCGTGGCGTCGCTCGCCGTCAATCTGTTCGGCGGCAACGGTTTCGTCAAGGACTACCCGGTGGAAAAACTGTACCGCGACGCGAAGATCGGGCAGATCTACGAAGGGACGTCCAACCTGCAGCTGCAGACGATCGCGAAGCAGATCCTCGGGTAGTTGGCGTTCCCCCCTCACGTTTCACACAGGAGAGAGAGAGCCTTGTCTCCTCTTCTCCTGTGAGATCGTTCAGCGGTCACGCAAGAATGTTCTCCGCGATCACCATCCGCTGCACTTCCGACGTGCCCTGATAGATTTCCGTCGCGCGGACGTCGCGGAACAGGCGCTCCACGACCGAGCCACGCCGATAGCCCTTCGACGCCAGGATCTGCATGGCCTTGTCGGCCGCGCGGTGCGCGGCTTCCGAGGCGAAGAGTTTCGCCATCGACGCGTCGAGGGTGGTGCGCAACCCGCGCTGGCGCGAGTCGGCGGCCTTGAGCGTGAGCATCCGCGCCGCGTCGAGCTCGGTGGCCATGTCGGCCAGCATCCACTGGATTGCCTGGTAGTTGCCGATCGGCTGGCCGAACGCTTCGCGCGACTTGGCATGGCTCAGCGCTTCCTGCAGCGCGGCGGTCCCCACGCCGAGGGCCTGCGCCGCGATGGCGACGCGGCCGCCGTCGAGCGCCCACATCGCAATCCGGAAACCGTCGCCGGGATTGCCGAGCAACGCCTCGGCCCCTACGCGAACGTCGGAGAACTGGAGATCCAGGCATCCGAGGCCGCGGACGCCCAGAGAATCCGCCGCCTCGACCCGTGTGATGCCCGGCGTGTCCATCGGGACGAGGAACGCGCTGACGCCGCGCCCCCGAATGCCCGGCTGCGTCGCGGCAAAGACCACCAGCAGGTCGGCCGCCGCGGCGTTGGCCACCCACACTTTCCGCCCGTTGATTGCATACCCCCGCTCGTCGAGGCGGGCCACGGACTGCTGATTCGCGGCGTCCGACCCGGCATGCTCCTCGGACAGCGCGAACGCGCCGAGTGACGCGCCGGACGCGAGCCGGCGCAGCCACGTGTGTTTCTGGATGTCGCTCCCGAATTCCGCGAGCGGCTCGGCGACGAGCGAGTTGTTGACGGCGGCGATCACCGCCAGCACCGCACTCGCGGACGCGAGGGCTTCAATCGCGACCGCGTAGCTGACGTAATCACGCCCGGCGCCGCCCCACTCGGCTGGAATGGTGACCCCCATCAGCCCGAGCGCCGCGGCTTCCCCGACCAGGTCTCGTGGAAACGTCCCGCTCTCATCGATGGCCGCGGCCTGAGGCGCGACACGCTCA
>JANNHC010000014.1:0-3658 GCA_031404215.1 Acidobacteriota bacterium | reverse complement strand
GCAGCACCCGAGCCCCGCTGTTTGTTTCTGTGGATCTCGAGTCCTCGCCGCCGCGCGCAGCGCGGGTCGGCGGAACGCCGGTTGCAGCGTCTTCTGCGTTCTCTGCGATCTCCGCGCGAGATCCTCTGCCTTCTCGGCGTGAGATCGATCCACCGGCTAGAATCATTGCCGTGGCTCGACTCGCAGGCATACCGGCAGACACATTCGACGTCGCGATCATTGGCGGCGGGATCATCGGTTGCGGCATCGCGCGGGACGCGGCGATGCGCGGGCTTCGGGTCGTGCTGTTCGAGCGCGGCGATTTTGGAGGCGGAACCACCGCGGCCTCCACGCGTATCGTCCACGGCGGGCTGCGCTATCTCGAGATGCTGGATTTCCGGCTGGTGCGGCTCGACCTGCGCGAGCGCGAAACGCTGCTGCGCATCGCACCCCACCTGGTCCAGCCGCTCGAGTTCCTCGTCCCGTTCGTGGCCGGCGCGCCGGTGTCGCAACTGAAAATCCGGGTGGGCCTCACGCTGTACGATGCGCTCAGCTTCGACAAGAGCCTTCCGTCGCACCGGTTTCTCCCCGCGGCTGAAACTCGTGCGATGGAGCGCGCGCTTCGGACCACTGACGTCGGTGGCGCGGCGGCGTACTACGACGCCCGGGTTGACCTGCCGGAGCGCCTGGCCCTCGAGAACGCGCTCGACGCGGAGATCCACGGCGCAACGCTCGTCAGCTACTGCGGGGTGTCGTCCGCGGCTGTGAGCGGCGGTGCGGTCCGTGGGGTCCACGTCCGGGACGCTCTCGACGGAGACGACGCGACCATCAACGCGCGTGTCGTGGTGAACGCCACGGGCGCCTGGTGGGAGCAGGTCGCAGCCGCCCAGACAGGGCAGATGCCGGGGCGCATCCGCACCACCAAGGGCATCCACATCGTCTGTCCGCCACTGACGGACCACGCGCTCGTCCTGTTTTCGCAAGTCGATCGGCGGCTCATGTTCGCGATCCCGCGCGCGGGGCACACGTGGATCGGCACGACGGACACCGACTACGACGGCGATCCCGCGGAGGCACGAGCCACGCGGGCCGATGTCGAATACCTCCTGTCGTCGGTGCGCGGCCTCTTCCCGTCGCTGAGCGTCAACGACGTCCTCTATACAACCGCTGGCGTCCGGGCACTGGTCACCCGCGGCGGCCGGGCCTCCTCCGTCTCTCGCATGCACCGCGTCGCCCGGGATCTACCGCTTCGAGGGATGATCTCGGTGCTCGGTGGAAAAATCACCGGATACCGCGCGATTGCCGAGGAGGTCACGGATGCGGTGTGCGAGAGTGTGGGGATCAAGCGCCCCTGCACGACCGCGGTGACCCAGTTGCCAGGCGCACGGGGGGATTCGACACGTGCAGCGTCGTCCGGTGCCGCCGGACCGCCAGCGTTCTTGAGCGCGGTGTACGGCAGCCGCGCCGGCGAGGTCCTGGCGCTCGCGCGGTCGGCAGCCGACCTCGATCGTCCCGTGTCCCCACGCTACCCCGACATCGCAGCGCAGGTGGTCTACGGCGTGCGGTTCGAGCACTGCGTGCGTGTTTCCGATTTTATCCGGCGACGGACGATGCTTGGCGCGTCGGCGGATCAGGGCTGGGACGCGGCGCCGCAGGTTGCGGCGCTGATGGGGGCGGAACTCGGATGGTCTCCCGCGCGGATTGCTGCGGAGCTGGACACGTTCCGCCGCGATATCGACTCGACGCGCGCATTCCGGGAAGAGCAATGAATCGGCCAGGGGGTCATCACGGCGGGGGCGGGCACGTCCCGCGGTCTGACCCGTCCGGCCGCTATGGGCGGGCCTGCGCTCGCGCGTCCCGCTCCTGCTGGGTCCGCAGGATGCTGCACCAGTCCTTGTGCTCGGCGACCGGCATGCCGCACTCCACGCAGATGTGCACGCGCTGGCGTGGTTCGGTTTGGCGGGAAAACAGCCTTTTCAAAATCGACATGGGGTACTCCGTTTCAGCTTCTACCTGAGACGGAAGATAGGCACCAAAGGTTTGCTGAATCGGTCGGGCGTATAATTCGCGAACGCCCCACCCTCAGCCGGACGGCCCCGGCGCGAGGGTCGGGCCGTCCCCCCTTGCGGACGAACGAAGGCCATATCGCCATGAAGATCACCGAACGCCGCATCGGAAACATTACCCTGTTAGAACTCGCAGGACGGGTCGTTTTCGGCGAAGGCGCCAACGAGTTACGGGCCAAGTTGAACGACCTTCTGGACGAGGCGCACCTCAATTTCCTGCTCGATCTCCACGACGTCACCTACATCGACAGCTTCGGCGTCGGTGTCATTGCGGCCAAGTACGTGAGCGTGCGCCGCAAGGGGGGCGAGCTGAAGCTGCTCAGCCTCTCGCCACGGAGCCATCGCGTGATGACGATCAGCGGCCTGCTGAGAATTCTTCAGTCGTTCGAGTCGGAGGAAGCGGGTGTGGCGAGCTTTAAGCGGAAGGCGTGAATCGCGGGATCTATCTGGCCGCGGCCGAGTGTAATCAGGCCGCCGGCCTGGCAAACATCGCCGTGATGGCGTCTTCCTCGGAGAAGGGTTCGACGCGCGTCTCGAATCGCTCGAGGTCGTCCGCGTTCTCAATCATGCGCAGTTTTCTATCGCCGGCGTCCAGCACGGCTGGCGTGTCGGCGGGCATGAGGTAGTGACGCGTCCTCAGCGCGGCGCGGCGCGCGACGACGAAGTAACGAACGCAGCGGCTGGCAGGCTCGACCAGAACGCCGGAAATCGAGCCGAGCTGTTCATCGTTCTTCGAGCACAGCATCAGACCTGCAAACGTCCCGGACGGATGCTGGACGTGATCCGCGTCGAGATATCGAAGAGATCCTGTCTCGCCGTTCAGCTCGTTGGTCACATTTCGCTCCTGCCCCTCGTTGAGCAATTGGGATGCCAGCACGCGATGGCTCAAAAGCCACCCGCCCACGTCGGACGAGCGTACGATTTCGGGGGCAGGGTGCAAAAACTGCGGATTCCTGTGGCGCTCTGTGCTCGAGGTGGCGCTGAGTCCCGAGAGAGACGCTCTGTTCCCACTGTGTGTTTCTGGGGACCACCTGGGAAGCGGACGACGTTCTTTATTTCTGGCAGTCGTCAACCGAGGGATTATTCGGCGCATTGAGCCTGCTCAGGTCCGGACGCGTGCCCGACGGGTCCGGAACGCCCAGCCGTTTGCTGACCAGCAGGACCTCGTAGGCCCAGGACGGAAACGGCTCCATCCCCGCCGTGCAGCTGTAATTGTTGAAGTGGAGATTCGCGACGTAATAGAAGCGCTTTAGCTTGGCGATCGCCTCGGCGAAGCGAGGCCGGCCCGCGCCGTGGAACTCGACCGCCAGCTGATCGATCTGCTCGAACACCCTGTCGGGCGCCTTGAGGAACGCCTCCCACTCGGCCCCTTCGACGTCCATCTTCACGACCAGGCGGCGCCGGGAATCGCCGTTGCGCTCGATCTGCGTTTCGAGCGTCTCGAACACACGGCCGCTTTCGTCAGTCGAACGTTTTCCCGCCACGCATTGCCCGTGGAACGTCGTGGCGCCGCCGGCGCACGCCGGCACATGCAGATCGAAGCAATCGTACTGATGGACCTTCACGTCGAGTTCCCGTGAGACCTGGCACCCCCAGCCGTCATATCCCGAGAT
>JANNHC010000013.1:0-7550 GCA_031404215.1 Acidobacteriota bacterium | reverse complement strand
AGGACGCCTCCCGGCGCGAGCAGCTTCAAGGCACGCAGGTTGATCTCCTTGTAGCCCGAGCGCGCCTTCTGGACCGATGCCTTGTTCTTCGCAAACGCCGGCGGGTCGAGCACGATCGTGTCGAAGCGCTCGCCCCGGCGTTCGAGCTCCCGGAGCTCGTCGAACACGTTCATCGCGCGCGCCTGCACGTTGCGCAGCCCGTTCCGTTCCGCGTTGACGCGGATGCGCGTGACGGCATCCTCCGAGATATCGACGGCGATCACCTCGTCGCATCGTGGTGCGATCGCGAGCGCGAAACCGCCGTTGTAGCTGAAGGCATCGAGCGCGCGACCGCGCGCGTAGCCGGCCGCGGCGATACGGTTCTCGCGCTGATCGAGAAACAGTCCCGTCTTCTGCCCGCGATGCGGATCGACGAGGTACGTCACGCGCCCTTCGCGGACCTCGATCTGCTCCGGCACGGCGCCGTACAGCACGTCCACCCGCTGCTCGAGCCCTTCGAGCAGCCGAACCCGCGGGTCGTTCCGCGCCAGGATCCCGGCGGGATGAACGAGCTCGACAAGTAACTGCGTGAGCTCCGGAAGCAGGCGATCCACTCCTTGCGACAACGCCTGCACCACGAGGTACTCGCCGTAGCGATCAACGATCAGCGAGGGCATGAGGTCCGCTTCGCCGTGCACGAGGCGGTACGCCGTCGCATCGATCCCGATCACGTCGCGGAAGCGGATCGCCTGTGACAACCGCGACCGCCACAACTGCAGGTCCGCCGTCTCGGCGCCGCGGGTCAGCAGCCGCAGCGCGATTTCGGATCGATCGCTGTAGATCGCCTGCCCCACCGCACGCCCCCGCGCCCCGATCACCCGTACCGTCTCGCCGCCCGACGCATCAACCTGTGCCACGTCCGACTTGTAGATCCAAGGATGCCCGGACCGGATCCGTTCCTCCCCGCGCTCGGTGATCGTCACCACACTCATACTGTCAACTCACCCACCCCACTCCTCGCACCCTTGGCACCATTGGCACCCCGGCACCCATGTCCCCCTCCCCAAGCCTGTATAATCCCATCATATGCGTATCGCGATCGGCGCGGACCACGCGGGGTTCGCGTTGAAGCAGCACCTGATCGGCACGCTGCAGCGGCTGGGCCACGCCGTGGACGATCGCGGAACGCACCACAATGTCTCGGTCGACTACCCCCCCATCTGCGCTGACGTCGCGCGCGAGGTCACCGAGGGGCGCGCCGATCGCGGCATCGTGATCGGGGGAAGCGGGCAGGGCGAGCAGATGGCCGCGAACAAGATCCCCGGCGCGCGCGCGGCGCTCTGTAACGATCTCTACACGGCGCGCATGTCACGCGAGCACAACGACGCCAATGTGCTCGCGCTGGGCGGCCGTATCGTCGCCTCGGCGCTCGCCGACGAGATTCTGGCGCTGTGGCTCGACACCCCCTTCGCCGGCGGGCGTCATCAGCGCCGCATCGATCAAATCGCGGACCTTGAACGGCAGCTCGATAGACGGACCTAGCCATCGGCTCTTGTCTCCCTCTGTGACCGTAAGGACATCATGACGACGAAGGTTGAAACCCCGGTGCGGTGGCGCTCACTCGCCGAATCCGACCCTGAGATCGCCGCGGCCATCGGCAACGAGCTGCATCGCCAGAACACGGGTCTCGAGCTCATCGCCTCGGAGAACTTCGTCAGCCAGGCGGTGCTCGAGGCGGCGGGATCGGTCCTCACGAACAAGTACGCCGAGGGCTACCCGGGCAAGCGGTACTACGGCGGATGCGAGTTCGTCGATGTCGCCGAGTCGCTCGCCATCGCGCGCGCGAAAGCGCTGTTTGGCGCCGACCACGCCAACGTGCAGCCGCACTCGGGCGCGCAGGCGAACATGTCGGTCTACTTCGCGCTGCTCAAACCGGGCGACACCGTGATGGGGATGAACCTCGCCCACGGCGGCCACCTCACCCACGGGCATCCGCTCAATTTCTCCGGCAAGCTGTACACGATCGTCCCCTACGGCGTGCGCGAGGACGATGAGCGCATCGATTACGACGAGTTGGAGCGGCTGGCGCACGAGCACAAGCCGAAGATGATCATGGTCGGCGCGAGCGCCTACCCCCGCGTGATCGACTTCGACCGCATCGGCAAGGTCGGCCGCGCGGTGGGCTCGCCCGTCGTCACCGACATGGCGCACATCGCGGGCCTCGTCGCCGCGAAGGTGCATCCCAGTCCGGTTCCTCATTCCGACTTCGTGACGACCACGACGCACAAGACCCTGCGCGGCCCTCGAGGCGGCATGGTGCTCTGCCGCGCCCAATACGCGAAAGACCTGGATCGCGCACTGTTTCCTGGCGTGCAGGGAGGGCCGCTGATGCACATCATCGCGGCCAAGGCGGTCTGCTTCAAGGAGGCGATGGAGGCGGGCTTCGTCGAGTATCAGCAGCAGATCGTCGCCAACGCGCAGCGGCTCGCGCGTGGGCTCTCCGACGCCGGATTCAGGCTGGTCAGCGGGGGCACCGATAACCACCTGATGCTCGTGGACGTGTTCTCGAAGGGGTTGACCGGAAGGGTCGCCGAAGCCGCGCTCGGCAAGGCCGGGATTACGGTCAACAAGAACACCATCCCCTTCGATCGGAATCCGCCGATGGTCGCCAGCGGCATTCGCGTCGGGACGCCGGCGGTGACCAGCCGCGGCATGCGCGAGCCGGAAATGGACACGATCGCCGGGCTCATCGCCCGCGCGCTCGCGTCCCCCGATGATGACGGCGTGCTCGCGAGCGTGCGGGCCGAAGTCGAGGGGCTGTGCCGGAAGTTCCCGCTGTATCCCGAGCGGTAGGCCTGAAGAGCGCTGAAGCCTCCCGGCTGCACGCGGCGGTCAGCGCGGCGTTCGCGCCAGGCGGACCGATCGCGCGCGCGCTGCCCGGTTTCGAGGCGCGAAGCGGCCAGCTCGAGATGGCGGAGGCCGTGGCGGGAGTTTTCGCCGACGGCGGTGTGCTGCTCGCCGAAGCGGGCACCGGCACCGGCAAGACGCTCGCCTACCTGATCCCCGCGATTCTCAGCCGCCAGCGGGTGCTCGTGTCCACCGGCACCAAGAATCTCCAGGAACAGATTTTCTTCAAGGACCTCCCCGTGCTGCGGGACTCCCTGGGCGTGCCGTTCAAGGCCGCCTACATGAAGGGGCGCGGCAACTATCTCTGCCTCCACCGCTTCGACGCCTACAAGGAGGGCGGGGCCGCCCGCTCGCTCGGCTTCACGAGGGACGAGAGCGTATACGTCCGGTTGATAGACGCGTGGCGCCGTGAGACCGAGACCGGCGACCGCGCGGAACTCGAAGACCTGCCGGAGGACCTGCCGTTCTGGAAGGACATCGCCGCCAGCAGCGAGAATTGCATCGGGACCGAATGCCCGCAGTACCAGGACTGCTTCGTGACGCGCATGCGTCAGCAAGCCGCGGAGTCCGACCTCGTCATCGTCAATCATCACCTGCTGTGCGCCGACGCGGCCGTTCGCCAGAGTGAGTACGGCGAGGTGATTCCGAGCTGCAACTATGCGGTCGTGGACGAGGCGCACCAGCTCGAGGACGTGGCCACGCAGTACTTCGGGCTCACGGTCAGCAATTACCGCATCGACGATGTCGCCCGCGATCTGGATCGCGCGCTCGGCGCCAGGCTGGTGCCGGATCGAGGCCGCGCGGATGCCCTCGCAGACGACGCGGAGCGGGTGAGGGAACACACGCGTGGCTTCTTTGCCGCGCTACAGCTGATCCGCTTCGAGGTACCCGGGGGCGGTGGCGCGGACGGCCGGATACGCATCGGGTCGTCGCACACGCTGAGGGTCGCCGAAGAGGGGGCCGCGCTGATCGACGCGCTCCAGGCGCTCGAAGCCGATATCGCGCTCGCGCGCGAGGTGCCGCCGGATGTGGTGTCGCTCGGCGCCCGGGCGGCGGACGTGCGGAGCGACCTCCAGTTTCTGTTGCGCGCAGACGACCCTGGCTTCGTCTACTACCTCGAGGTGCGGGGCCGCGGCACGTTCCTGCGCGGCGCGCCGATCGATGTCTCCGCAATCGTGCGGGATCTGCTGATCGATCGGATGACCGCGACGGTACTCACGTCCGCCACGCTCACCGTTGACGGATCCTTCGAGTACGTGCGCGGCCGGCTGGGCATCACGCAGGCGCGGGACGTGCGCCTGGCGTCGGAGTTCGACTACAGCCGCCAGGCCATCCTCTACCTGCCGAAGCGCATGCCCGACCCGCGCTCCCGAGAGTTCGCGGCCGCGGTCGCGCGCGAAGTGATCGAACTCGTCAGGCGCACTCGCGGGCGTGCGTTCGTGTTGTTCACGAGCTACGCAAACCTGCGAGAGGTCCAGGCGCGCGCGTCCGCGGACATCGAGTACCCGATTTTCGTGCAGGGCACCGCGCCGCGGTCGGCGCTGCTCCGCGACTTCAAAGCGACGCCGAACGCGGTGCTGCTCGCCACGTCGAGCTTCTGGCAGGGCGTTGACGTCGTGGGCGAGGCGCTGAGCTGCGTCATCATCGACAAGCTCCCGTTCGCGTCGCCCGGCGATCCGATCACCTCCGCGCGTATCGAGGCCATCACTGCCCGCGGGGGCTCGGCATTCGGCGAATACCAGATCCCGCTGGCCGTCCTGGCGCTGCAGCAGGGCCTCGGCCGGCTGCTCCGGCATCGCCAGGATCGCGGCGTCCTCGCGGTGCTCGATCCCCGTCTGCGCTCCATGGGCTACGGCCGCCGGTTCCTGGCATCGCTTCCACCGGCCCCCGTCACGCATCAGCTCGACGATGTCGAGCGCTTTTTCGCGGAGGAGGCCATCCATCCGCGGCCATCCCGCGGGGACGGGGGAACACAAGGGCCGGGCGCGTGAGGTTGCCGGCGGCTACGGCCGGATTCCGGGGCCGTGCCGTCCGCAGCGGGTCTCGGTGGTAGACTGAGACTCAGACTCCACAGCGGTTTACGCCGTTATATTTAGCAGCCTTGACGGAGGATTCTTGACATGGTCCGTACACACATCGTCAGCCGTGCGCTGGCCATCTGCGCGATCCTGATGGCCGTTGCGCTCGTCGCGGCGCCAGCCTCGGCGCAGACGGGACAGATTCGAGGAAGGGTCGTTGACGCGGCAAACAAGCCGGTCGAGGGCGCGAAGGTCACCGTGCAGCAACTCGACACGAACTCGAAGTTCGAGCTGAAGACCAAGAAGAACGGCGAGTACATGCAGATCGGGGTTCCACCGGGGAACTACAAAATCACGGCGGAAAAGGACGGGCTGACGGCCCTGAAGAACACCCGTATCAGCCTGGACATGACGGAAGTGAACCTGACCCTCACCAAGGGTGGGGCGGCGGCCGAAGGCATGTCGAAGGAAGAGCGCGCGAAAGAGGAGGCGCGTGTCACCGGCATCAAGACGGCGTTCTCGGACGCGGCGGCGCTCAGCAACGCCGGCAAGCACGACGAGGCCATCGCAAAGTTCAACGAGGTGCTCAAGGACGTGCCGAAGTGCCCCGAGTGCTACATCGGGATCGGGTCGTCAGCCGCCTCGAAGAAGGATTATGCGGGCGCAGAGGCCGCGTTCAAGCAGGCACTCGTGCTCGATCCGAACGCGATTGACGCGTATACCGGCCTCGCGAACATCTACAACGATCAGAAGAAGTTCACCGAGGCGCAGGCCATGAGCGGGGAAGCGACCAAGCGCGCCACGGCGGGCGGCGCACCCGGTGGCGCCGACATGCTGTATAACGCGGGGGTGATTTCCTGGAACGCGAACGACTTCACGAAGGCCCAGGAGCAGTTCGCGGCAGCGGCCGCAGCCAACCCCAGCCACGCGGAATCGCATTTCATGCTCGGTCGCGTGTACTTGAATCTCGGCAAGCTCCCGGATGCCGCCAAGGAATTCGAGACGTACACGAAGATCGCGCCGAACGGTCCGAACGCGAAGGAAGCGGCGAGCAACTTCGAGATGTTGAAAACGTACATCAAGTAGCGCGGCGCCCGCCGTGGACGCCACCGTCGCCTCCAATCTCCAGTCTGTCCGAACCCGGATCGACGCGGCCGCCCGCCGCGCCGGCCGGGAGCCGTCAGGCATCCGCCTCATCGCCGTCTCGAAGACCTTCAGCGCGGATCACGTGCGGGCCGCATGGGCCGCCGGTCAGAGGGATTTCGGCGAGAACAAGGTCCAGGAAGCCCTGCAGAAGATCGGCGCAACGTCCGACATGGAGATAAGGTGGCATCTCATCGGCCACCTGCAATCGAACAAGGCCAGGAAGGCCGCCGGGCCGTTTGCCTGGATCCATACGCTCGATTCGGTGGGCCTGCTCCGGAAGCTCGACGATGCCTCGGTCGAGCTTGGCGCCACGCCTGCCGTGCTGGTGCAGGTGGATCTCGCCAACGAGGCCTCGAAATTCGGCGCCGTGGCCGATGAGGCGCGCCGCATCGCTGACGCGGCGCAGGCGGCGCGCGCCGTCCGGCTAAACGGGTTGATGCTGATTCCTCCGTGGAACGAAGACCAGGAGCAGACACGGCCGTGGTTCGCGCGGCTCCGCGAGCTGCGCGACGGTTGGATCGCGGAAGGGATGCCGCCGGCCTCGCTGGCGCACCTCTCGATGGGCATGAGCCACGATTTCGAGGCCGCCGTCGAAGAGGGCGCGACGATCGTGCGGGTCGGCACCGCGATATTCGGCAAACGCACCAATAGCTCGGCTGTCTAAGGCGGACGCCTCAGCGTCCGGCTTGTCACCCGCCCCTCGAGGAGAGACCATCATGTTCGACCGTCAGAACGGCCAATCGCAGGCACCTTCTTCGACGTCAGCCGCCCAGGCGGGGTCGATGCCAGCCGAACGCGTCATGCGCATCGCGCCGCTCGATCTCCGACAGCAGCGCTTCGGCACCGCGATGCGCGGCTTCGACCGGACCGAGGTCGTCGCGTTTCTCACCGAAGCCGCAGACGACTACGAGCACGCGCTGCGCGAGATCGATCGGCTGCGGCAGGATCTCCTCCGTATGGAGGCGCTCCTGAACGAGCATCGCGATCGGGAGACGAACCTGCGCAATACGCTGCTGACGGCTCAGCGGCTGGCCGATGAAGTGAGAGCCGCCGCCGACAACGAAGCCAAAATGATCGTGCGCGAAGCGGAGGGCCGCGCGGACCTCCTGCTGCAGAAGGCGGGGCTGCGGCTCGAAGAAATCGAGCGGGACATCACCGAACTCCGCCTGCGGCGCCGCGGCGTCGAGGGCTCGCTCGAGTCGTCCATCCAGGCGCTCTATCATGCGCTCGAGTTCATCCGCGAGCAGGACAGGCCGGACGACAAGGTGCTCCTCCACCGTCCGCGCGGGGCGGAATCCCAGGCGCCGCAGCGATCGGCCGCCGAACCGGCCCGGGTCGCTGACGAACGCGGCTGAGCTCCCGCACGGCTGGTGACAATCCCACTCGCAGCCGGTGGCACGGGGATCGTGATGGCCGTGCGCGTCGTGCCGCGCGCGGGACGCTCCGCGATTGCCGGCGTGCGCGGCGAGGCCCTGCTCGTCCGCCTGGCCGCAGCGCCCG
>JANNHC010000012.1:0-3775 GCA_031404215.1 Acidobacteriota bacterium | reverse complement strand
GGAGTGGGTCCTACGTCGAAGTTCCCCGTTGCCGCGCCTTTCCGATTCTTACTGCGGAAGTGCTCGCGGGCTTGATTGAGCGGAGCAAAGCCCATGGCCAGCCAGCGGCGTTGAGTGGCCTCCGCGAGTGGCTCCGCACTCGCCCCTCTTCGTAAAAACCCGTCGTCAGCTCTCGATGTTCTCCGCCGCGGTGTTCCACTTCATCAGATGCCCCGCCACGCGGGGCGGCGTGGGACGAGGGTGCCGGTCTGCACGAGCTGCTTCGACACCGACTGACCTCCAACTCCCACGGTCAGTTGACGATCCCGGACGCGGCTGGCATGCTTACTGGGTATGACTGAGCCCGCCGGTGCTCCTCTCGATCTCGCTGCGGACACTGAGGAGCGCCTCCGTCTGGCGCGCGAGGCGTTCGCGCAGTACTACGCGTTGTGCTTTTGGAGTTGGTCGCGCGACACAGTGATCACGCCCAGCCTGCTTCCGAATGTTGCGCACGCGCTTCGCAACAATGGCGGACGCCGCCAGTGGATCCTGTCGGAGGTGATATGCCCCTCGACGCTGTACAGAGCGCGGTATTTGCCGCGCTACGCGCGCGACGTCATCCCGACAGCCACGTAGCCGGCGCGTCTGCGCTCCACCGGGATCCGTCGTCGCCCCGATATTCGGAGGACATCGACGTGTTTCACGACGCCTCCGACATCGTGGCCATCAACGCCCGCGAGGACGCCGTCGTCCTGACCGAGGCCGGCTTCCACGTGGTCTGGCATACGCGCACCGAGGGACTGCATCGGGCGTGGGTCGAGCGCTCCAGCTTCGGCCGGTTTTCTTTGCCGATCCAGGTCAGTTCGAGCTTCGTGCGCGCGCTCATGCGAGGAAGCCGTCCATCGAGAGCGCGGTCTCCGGAAATGCCTTGAGCACGGCTTTGTCTTCGGTCACGAGAGGCACGGACAGCTCTTTCGAGAGCGCGACGAACTCGGCATCGTAGGCCGACCATCGCGTCGCGTCGATGACCTTGACGACTGCGTCACTGGACACCAGATGCTCGCAGCCCGCCAGCGCCTCCTCGACCTGCCGCATGACGCGACGTGCCTGGGCGGCGGAGAGACTCCCATCGCGCAGGTAGCCGGCGAGGATGCTGCGCATCTCCGACCGCCACAACACGGGAACCTGCCAGTCCGGATCCTTGACCCGCACACGCTGCGCCAGCCCGGTCATGGGGCTGTTGAGCCAGCAGTAGGCGATCACGTTGCTGTCGACGACGATCACGCGCGGCCCTGGCGCTTGTAGCGGGTCACGGGCTGATGGGCCACGCGCGGCAGTCGCGCGGCAAAGACGCGGAGCGTCTCGGCGTGCACCACCGGATCGAGCACGGGCCGGCTGATGTCCTGTTCGAGCCGGACCAGAATCTCGCTATTCAGGCTGCGACGATTGCGCTCCGCGCTCGCCTTCAAGCGCGCGTGCAGGTCGTCCGGGATGTTCTTGAGGGTCAGTGTCGGCATAAGGCACCATTATGGAACCGTAATGGTTCCATTCTACCGCAACGCCCACCGGATGGCCATCAGCGGCTCCAGATGGACTCGCGGGATCGTTCCACGGCAATGACCACTGAACCAGACGGCCGCGTCGAGCTCGCTCTCTCAGTCGCGGGGACGCTTCAGCCGAACCGAAGTACGAAGGTCGTGACCGATCCGCGTCAACGATGGTCCCGACGTTATCAGGACTGCGAGGACGGACGCTGCGAACAGCATCCAGCACAACTGCCAGACCGCGAGCGGTCCAGGCAGCAGGATCAGCGGGCGGAGCACCGGAGAGTAGTCCGGGACGTACCAGCAAAGATGTTCCAGCGCGTACCCGTTCGCGGTGCAGGTATCGAGCCCATCGATACCGAAGACAGCGCCCGACACCCCGACCCAGACGGTCCAGCCGGTGATCACGACGATTGCCAGGCTGCGAGGCCAGGTGGACGGAGTCCCGAGAGAGATTGCGAGCGCTATGCTCGACGGATACACGGCGAACAGCAGATACCGCGGCCCCCACGCCCAGCCCCCATACCAGGCCCACCACTGCGAATACACGAGGACCATGCCCGCAAGAAACGCGATCGACAAGTCGAGGAACGAAGCGAGCTGCGGGCGGGCGCGGCGCGCGTGCGCGACCAGCAGCAATCCGGGGGCGAAGAAGAGCAATCCCTTGCCGAAGGAGAACAGCCGCGAGAGAAGGCCGAACAGGAAGGGATAGCTGAAACCGGGCATCCCTGAAAACGGCATTAACGTGACGTACCCGCGGTCGCCCTGGTAGCCAAAGTCCAGAGGAGCGTCCCGCACGATGGTGTTCTCGAGAACGATAAGAGAGGCCGCCAGCGTCAGAGCGACCAGTCCGTCGAATCGGCGGTTCCTCCAGATTCGCCAGATGGCCACGAGCAGCAGCCCGGCTCCCCATGCGGGCGTATTGACCACCCCGATCACGACGGCGACCCATCCGCGCCGCCGGTCCATCGTGCCGATGAGCAGCAATCCGGTGCCGACGAGCACCGATGAGAACAGCTCACCGTAGAAATCGCGCGTGGCGCTGGGCATCATTCCGGAGGCCGCGAGCAGCAACACGGCCGACGCCCGCTCGGCTGGAGTCACAGCCTGTCGCAGACCCCACCAGGCCGCAACAGCCCCCGCAGCCAGCACGAGCACGTTGAAGCGTGCGACCCACCAAATTCTGGAATCGCCGAACACCCAGAGCGGAGAGGCGAAAAGCGGTCCGAGGTAGGAGTAGCGCTCGCCCCCGACGGTACCCGTGCGCAGGAGCCCATCGAGCTTCAGGAACCGCACGTAACCGTCGCCGTACACCCCATGGGGAACCATCGCAAAAAGCAGGACGAAGGCGACTCCCGTCAGCGCGAGCGTTGCGACGACCCAGCCACGCGAAGCCGTCTCGGCGACGTGCTCTTTGGGATCGTCCGTCGCGTGTGTCATTGCGGGTGTAGTCAGGGGAGGCACTTCCGACACTTTAGAATCCTCGCATCGTGCGGGCTGAGCCCGTGCACGGCTTCACAAAGTTTGAACTACTAGTTCTCGACTCCGCGCGCGAGGCATAAAGGATCTTCCGGTTCCCGAAGGTCCACCCGGCCGAAATCTCGCAGGAGCGCACCCAGCAGCATCAGCAAAACGTCCATATCGTCTTGGTCGGCCTCGGCGTGATTGGTGTAGCAGACATCGCAGCCCATCGGCAGGCCGAGCAGCTTGCCGCAGAAGTGATCTTCTAGACCGGCCCTTATGATCTCCTTGCCGTTGTAGAGATACTCCGGACCAATAAAGCCAACGACCGAATTGACGAGCAGCGGTTTGAATTTACGTGCGACCGCATACGCGCGCGTTTCAATTGTTTGTTGATCGCAGCCGTGGTTGGCATTGGCCGACAATGCCGAGCCTTGCCCGGTTTCAAAGTACATGACGTTGTCGCCGACTGTGCCACGCTTCAGGGCCAGGGCGGCTTCATGGGCTTCCTGCAGGATGGCCAGTGTTACGCCAAACGAGTCGTTGGTCGCCTGCGTGCCGCCAATCGATTGAAACACAAGATCGACGGGCGCATTGCGCGCCATCGCCTCGATCGACGTCGTGACGTGCGTCAGGATGCAGCTCTGAGTTGGAATTTCAAAGCGCCGGATGACGTCGTCGAGCATCACCAAGAGATCTGTGATGGCCGTGATGTTATCGCTCGCGGGATTAATGCCGATGACGGCATCTCCGCAGCCATACATCAAGCCATCGACCAGCGAGGCGGCGAT
>JANNHC010000011.1:0-2894 GCA_031404215.1 Acidobacteriota bacterium | reverse complement strand
CACCGTGGCGACAGCGACAACGAACAGCCGCTTTCTCATGGACGGCGGAGGCGGCAAGGCCCATACCGCCGGGTTGGCCGGGGCTGGAATCGGACGCCGCCGGCAACCCGTGCGTGTGATTGATGTTAGGTGACGCCCCGCCGACGGTACTTCGGCCGGTGGCTCGAGACCACTACGAATGCGTCAGCTGAATAACGGTACCGTCGGCGATGGCGTGCGGAGCCCGATCCGGGACCGGCCCGGCCGGTCGCGGGTGGCGGGGTTTCAAAACGTCGTAATCGGCTGGCCGGCGCGGCACATCGGGCATTCGGAGGCGGGGTGATTTTCCGGCGCGGCATACTCCGCGAGCGCGTAATTCGGCGCACCGAGGTCGACGATCGCCTCCAGGCGATCGCAGATTTCGACGGAGCCGATCACGCGTCCGCCGGCCTGCGCGACGAGCTCCGCACAGCGCTGAAACGTCTTCCCCGTATTCCTCACATCGTCTGCGAGCAGCACCCGCTGGCCAGACATCCGCCGCGCGTAGAAGCTCCGCAGGGTGAATCCGTCACCGGCGTTGGTGAACGGCGCGAAGCTGCAGGGCGGATGCGTCAGGGCGCGCCGGCCATCCAGCAGCCCCGCAAGCGTGTGTGCGAGGAGCGCCCCGCCTGTCGCAGGCCCCGCGACGACGTCGGTTTCCGCGAGAAGCTCGCCGGGAAGAACGTCGAGGAGGTCCTGCGCAAGACGCCAGATCGTCGAGGGGTGCAGGAACAACTGGTGCGGATTGAGATAGAGGCGGCCGTGAAACCCGTTGCCGTAATCGAAGTGCCCGTCGCGCATCAGCACCTCGAGCTCCTGGAGCGTGTTGAGCGCCTGGCGGCGGAGATCGTCCTGGCGTGTCACGTGGTATGGCCTCTTCTCAGTGAGCAATGGCATGGCGATAGACGACCCTCCCGCCGACGATGGTCGCGACGACGCCGCCGGTGAGCTGCCAGCGATCGAACGGCGTGTTCTTCGACCTGGAGACGAGCCTGGCCGCGTCGATCGTTGTCGGAAGATCCGGCGCGAGGATCGTGATGTCGGCCGGCGCCCCTTCGGTGAGCGTGCCGCCCGGCACGTTCAGCAGCCGCGCCGGATTGAGCGACAGCAGCTCGACCATCCGCTTCAGCGAGATGCGCCCGGCGTGTACGAGCCGATCGAACACGATCGGCACCGCGGTCTCGAGGCCGACAATGCCGAACGGCGCGCGATCGAACTCGACCATCTTTTCGTCGGCGTGGTGCGGAGCGTGGTCGGTGGCGATCGCGTCCACGCTGCCGTCAGCGATGCCGTCGAGCATGGCGTCGCGGTCGGCCGCCGCGCGCAGCGGCGGGTTCATCTTGAGATTCGTGTCGTACTTGACGGGGCCGTCGAGCGCGTCGTCTGTCAGCGTGAAGTGATGCGGCGCGACCTCGCAGGTGACGCGCACGCCGCGTTCCTTGCCCGCTCGGACGGCCCGCAGGGACTGCCGCGCGCTCATGTGCGCGACGTGCACGTGGGCGCCGGCCAGTTCCGCGAGCGAGATGTCGCGCTCGACCATGATCGATTCCGCTTCGCCTGGAATGCCCCGCAGGCCGAGCTGTGCCGCGACATAGCCTTCGTGCGCGACGCCGTCCCCCCTGAGCGACGGATCCTCGCAATGATTGATGATGGGCACGCCGAGCATGCCGGCGTATTCGAGCGCGCGGCGCATCAACAGGGCCGTCGCCACCGGCCGGCCGTCGTCCGTAAACGCGACGCAGCCAGCCGCCTTCTGCTCGCCGAGCTCCGCGAGCTGATCCCCCTTCGAGCCGATCGACACCGCGCCGATCGGATACACCCGGGCGCGCTGCGCCTCGGCGGCTTTCTTCAGGATGAATTCGGTGATTCCGGCATGGTCGTTCACGGGATCCGTGTTCGGCATGCAGGCGACGGCCGTGAAGCCGCCCGCGACCGCCGACGCGGTGCCGGTGGCGACCGTTTCCTTGTATTCCTGGCCTGGCTCGCGCAGGTGGACGTGCATGTCGATGAGGCCAGGCGTGACGATCCAGCCGCGCGCGATCTCGAAGACCTCCGCGCCGTCAACCGGCAGATTCCTGCCGATGCGCGCGATCGTGCCGTCCTCGATGATCAGGTCGAACTCGCCGTCCCGGCCGTTGCCGGGGTCGAGGACACGGCCGCCCTTCAGAATCGTTTTCATCAGTTCAGTGCTCGTCGATGACGTCGTTCGCGTCGCGGCCCGAGAGTAGGTAGAGCACCGCCATCCGCACGGCGACACCGTTGGACACCTGCTCGAGGATGACGGAGTACGGACCGTCCGCGACGGCCGAATCGATTTCGACGCCGCGATTCATCGGACCCGGATGCATGACGATCGCGTCGCGGGCGGCCAGGCGCAGCCGTTCAGGCGTCAAGCCGAACAGCGTGAAATACTCGCGCACGGACGGAATGAAATGCCCGTGCATGCGCTCGTGCTGGATGCGGAGCATCATCACGACGTCGGCGCCGTCGATGGCTTGGTCCACCGATGTCGTGGCGTGCACGCCGAAGCGCTCGATCTCGGACGGCATCAGCGTCGCGGGCGCGCACGCCCACACATCGGCGCCCATCGTGTTCAGGAGTACCACGTTCGACCGCAGCACGCGGCTGTGCGCGAGATCCCCGATGATCGCCACCTTCAAACCCGCGAGGCGGCCCTTGTGCTCGCGAATCGTGAACGCGTCGAGCAGCGCCTGCGTCGGGTGCTCGTGCGCCCCGTCGCCGGCGTTCACGATGCTGCACCCCAGGCGCTCGGCGACGTAGTGCGGCGCGCCGCTCGCGGAGTGGCGGATGACGACGACGTCGGGCTGCATCGCCTCGAGTGTCTTGGCGGTATCGAGCAGCGTCTCGCCCTTGGT
>JANNHC010000010.1:0-9255 GCA_031404215.1 Acidobacteriota bacterium | reverse complement strand
GAAGTACTGGCGCTGCGCGGCCAGATCGAAGCATCTGTTCGCACGTGTCAACAGGCTGTCCATGAGGGCTGAGCGAATCGCCTCTCGCGGTTCTCGTCAGGCAGGCCCGCGACACCGCCGGCCCTCGCAGTGGCTGATCGCCCGGAAAAACGATACACGTTCGCCCGGACGTCACGTGACGTTCCCTTGAGACGTCCCTTTCTTCCGTCGTTGGTTATGCGCCGCTGCTATTTGACTGGCTCGGAAGGTCCATGACGCACAATTGCGGTCGTGCCGTAGGCCCGCACCTCGCGCGTGAGGCCAACGGCAATCGGTCGTCGAGCGCGTTCGGCACGATCACGTCCACGGCACCGGCTCGGCAGCTGCAGCTCGGGCTGAAGCTGTATTTCTAGAGGCAGGCTGCGTGACTGCAGTCAGGCAGACTTGACAGGCTGCGCTACAGAGGGTCGAAAAACCGCTCTCCATGTAGCGCCGTCCCTACGTCCGCCTGGCTTCCAGGATCTTCAGAAACGATCGCGACTGCAGCTCGTCGAGAGTCAGACCGGTTTCGCGCGCTTCCTCCAGGGTCAGCGCACCCGAGTTCAAGCCTCGCACGAAAAAGTTCAACAGCCCCTGTCCCGTCGCGGCGTCGTCGAACACGTCGCCAACCAGCGTCGCCTGCGCGGCCTTCTCCACGAAATGGCGAAGGCGTGCGGTCGCCGCGGGCCGCGCGGAAAGAAAGAACGCGTATAGCGCTGCGTAGCGCGACGGCAACTGCGCGGGATGCAGATCCCAGCCCTGGTAGAAGCCGTTCACCAGCGAATGGGTCACGTCGTCGAAGTGCACCTGCCACGCGTGGTGGACCGTCTGAAGGTTCTCCCGGCGCTGTTCTTCCGTCGTGGATCCTCGATGCGGCGCGACCGGCATGATGTTGGTCGCCCCATCCGAGAGCCAGACACCGGTCTGCGCCAGAGCGACCTGCATCATGTGCTTTGCGAAATCGCAGGCGTCGTGGCGCATGTGCTGCCAGGACGCGGTGATGCCGCAGAGCGCGGTGTAGTCGTACGTGCCGAAGTGGGCGGCCGTCACCCGCCCGCGACCCGCGGCGACGAGCGCCCGAAGCGGTGACGATCCGTCGGGTGCGAGGATCGACTGCGGCGTTTCGATCATCAGTTCGAGCTTCAGCACGCCAGCCGGCCGAAGCGAGAGGCGCCGTTCCAGGGCGTCGCACGTGCGCGCGACAGCCAGGACCTGCGCCGGCGCCATCAGCTTCGGGATGGTGATCACGAAGTTCGGCGGCAGCAGGTTACGCGAAGCGCGCACGAGAGCGGTCACGAAGAGGTCGAGCGTTCGGAGGCTTCGCGCGTGCAGTTCGCGGGACATCGGCTTGATGCGGATGCCGATGAACGGCGGCAGCGTGCCGGCGGCCAGTCCCTTCGCAACTTCTTCGGCCGCCGACTGCGCATGGCCGTCTTCCTCCTCGTCGGGCCGGTTGCCGTAGCCGTCTTCGAAATCGATGCGGAAATCTTCAACGGGCTCGCGGCGAAGCTTCTCGACGACACGTGCACGAATCGTGTCGGCAAGCGCCGCCGGCTGCAGGCCCAGTGCCCGCGCGAAGGTCGAGGCGTCAGGCGCGTACTCGTCCAGCGCACCGAGCGCGGCGGCGCCAAGCTTTCGGAGGGAATCGGAGCGGAACAGATGCGCACCGCCGTAGACCGTGTGAACCGGCTGGCGATCGCCCGTTTCCCCCGGAAAGGCTTTCGCCACCGAGGCATTCGCTTTCTTCAATGCCGCGAGGATCGGGCCACAATCGCCCGATTTCAACGATCCGCTCCGACGAAAAGATGCACGGCGCATATTTCTCAATCCCTCATCCCTCATCCCTCATCCCTCATCCCTCATTCATCCCTCATCGGGAAATCCCCGCTCGCGCATCCTCGAATCACTGATAGCGACCACGGATCAAGGATTAGAGACAAGGATTATGGATGAGGGATGAGGGATGAGGGATGAGGGATGAGGGATGAGGGATTAGGGATTGCTCGCTACCTTCCACGATACGTCGTATAGCCGAACGGATTGAGGAGCAGCGGTAAGTGGTAGTGCGACTCTCCCGGCGCCGTCTCGAAGGTGATGGCGACGGATGGAAACAACGCGGGGACGCCGACGGCTTCGAAATAGCGCCGCGTGTCGAAGGTGAGGCGATACACACCAGCAGTCAACGGCGCCCCGGCGGTCATCAGACTGCGTTGCCGCCCTTCGCCGTCGGTGGTGCCACGGCCGACGACGATCCAGGTGTCGTCGCTGGTGCTGCGCTCGAGGACGACGGCCACGCCGGTCGCGGGCCGGCCGCGCGAGGTGTCGAGCACATGCGTCGTGATCGCGCTCATGTGCCGCGCATTCTATACGAACCGCCCGCCCGGGATGCCGGCGCACGTCTTGCCGTCGAAAATCACGTCGCCTCGAAGAAGCGTCTTCACTACCCGGCCGCTTAGAGCCATGCCGGCGTACGGCGAGATCGCGTGTCGATGATAGAGATTCGAGGGATCGACCGTGAACTCCGCATCCGGAGCCCAGAGCACGAGGTCGGCGTCGGCGCCGCGCGCGATCGTGCCTTTTCTTCCACTCAGGCCCGCAAGCCGGGCCGGGGCCTCGCAGAGCCACTTTGCGAGGTCCGCGAAACCGGCGCCGCGCGGAGCCGCGCTCGTCCACACCGCGGCAAGGCCAATCTGCAGCGACGCGACGCCTCCCCATGCACGCACGAAGTCGCCTTCGGCCATCATCTTGAGCGAGGGAGGCGCCGGCGAGTGATCGGTGGCGACAAGATTAATGTCGCCTGACAAGAGGGCCTGCCAGAGCCTCTCGCGATGGGCGCGCTGACGAATCGGGGGCGCGCACTTGAGGAGAGTGGCGCCCTCGCGAATATCCTCCGCCGCAAACGTCAAGTAGTGAGGGCACGTTTCCACGGTGATGGGCAGGCCGGATGCCCGGGCTGCCTGCAACGTGGGCAGGGCGTCAGCCGAGGCCAGGTGAACAACGTGAATGGGTGTCTGGTATTCGCGCGCGAGTCTCACGATCAGCTCAATCGCCTTGCCTTCTGCCTGAGGTGGCCGGCTCTCGAGCCAGGTCGCGTAGCTGTGAGGATCACCGTCCGGTTCGCGAAGCCAGGCAGGCATCTCCGCATGCACGAGCAGCGGCAAACCCAATCCGGCAAGGACGGGCAGGGCTGTCCGCAGGTCCGCTTCGCTGACGTGTCCGAACTCGTCCACCCCCGAAGGCGACAGGAAACACTTGAAGCCGCGAACGCCTGCGCGGGCCAGAGGCGCGAGATGCCCGGCATTTCCCGGAACCACACCGCCCCAGAAGCCGACATCGACATGACACTGGTTTCCGGCCGCCCGGCGTTTGGCCTCGAGGCCGTCGACGGTCGTTGTGGACGGGATGCTGTTGAGCGGCATGTCGATGAGAGTGGTCACGCCGCCAGCCGCGGCCGCACGCGTCGCGTGCGCGAACCCTTCCCAATCCGTTCGCCCGGGCTCGTTGATGTGGACGTGCGTATCGACGAGCCCCGGGAGCACGACCAGATCTCCAGCGTCGATGTCGCACACGCCCGCGGGCCCATCGTCGTACGCCGCGACGTCAACGATGCGTCCGCCGGCGACGTGGATCGACGCGGGACGCACGCCGTCCGCCAGCACTACCCGCTTGCCGCGAACAATGAACGGCGTCACGATCCTGTGGGACCGTCTTTCATGGCTGCCTCGTGCCGTCGCGGCAACGCCGCCGTACAATCGGGCCGCATCATCGCGCGATCGTGGCCTCAATCAACCCGAACGGCTCCGTCGTCGCGACAAAGATCTCGTTGCGATTCCCAAGACCGAACGGCGACAGATCGACCGGCAGGTGGTGCTTGTTGGGCATGACGAGATGAATCGACTCGACCGCCTCGACGCTCCGGAGGACCGCCTCTCCCATGTGGTAAAGGGTGTGCTGGACCGACCGGCTGTCGTGTTCGGCGAAGGTCTCGAGCAGGGTGCCGCGAACGGCGAGCCAGTCGGTCCCGAAGTCGCGCGGCCCATCGCTGTAGCGCCACGTGGCGGTCAGCGAGGTGGCGAGAATCCGATCGCTCGTTTCAGGCAGCGTGGTGAACTCGTCCCGCGGATAACCGGTAAACGCGGAGTGCCCGGTTTTCATAATGAGCAGGTCCGTCACGCCGGCTTCAACAACGGTGCCCTCCCGGGTGCCTGTAATCCGTGCCGTACGGGCGTCGGGTCCGACCCGTTGGAACGCCTGGCCACGATCGCCCCCGTCGGCCGGTATACGCTTCCAGAAATGGTCGAGGAGGTCGATGCGCACGCGATGAAGAACGGGATTACGATCGAGAAAATGCCGTGCAAGCGCCAGGCCGAAAACCTCAGGTTCGCTCACGCCGTCGCGTGCGGCGAGCGCGTACACCGTGTTCTTCATCGTGTCGGTCGGCAGCACGCCGGCGTTGTCACCGTCGGTGTACGACTCGCCGTAGTCACCTTCGAAGCGGATCGCGACCGTCAGGTCCCGCAGATCATGCCGGTCGCCGTGGCGGGTCACGCGCACGAGCCGCACGCTGGATTTGCCGTAAGCCGCCTCGACGAACATGGTCAACTCCAGGGAAAGGACGCCGCGTGAAAACGGGCGCCGATCATAACATTCCCGCATTCACGGCCCTGGCCGATCTCGCCTCGGCGGGTGTCGGCGGCCGTGCGCTGGCCTCGAGCGACGACTTTTTCGCGTCCAGGTCCAACATGCTCAAGCCCGGGCCCGCGGTGTTCGTGCCCGGGAAGTTCACGCCGCGGGGCAAGTGGATGGACGGATGGGAATCACGCCGGCGCCGGACGCCCGGACACGACTGGTGCGTGGTCGCGTTCGGCATGCGGGGCCGCATTCGCGGCGTCAACGTGAACACGAGCCATTTCACGGGCAATTACCCGTCGCACTGCGCCATCGACGCGCTCGATGCCGACAGCGATCCGCGGCCGGCGATCCATGGGGCCGAAGGCACACCGTGGGCGACGCTCCTGCCGCAGTCGGGGCTTCGTGGCAACGAAGATAACTTCTTTGCGGTTCACGACGATCGTCCGTGGACGCATCTGCGGTTGAACATCTTTCCGGATGGCGGCGTTGCCCGGCTACGGGTGTACGGGGAGGTCGAGGTGGACTGGGCGCCCGTGGCCCGATCGCGCCGGGCCGTTGATCTGGCGTCGATTCGGAACGGCGGCCTCGTGCTCGCCGCGAGCGACATGCACTTCGGCGCCAAGGACAACATGATCATGCCGGGGCGCGCGAAGAACATGGGAGACGGATGGGAAACACGACGCCGGCGAAGCCCGGACCCCGAGCCGGCGACGGGCCTGCGGGCCGATTGGGCGATCGTGCGGCTGGGCGCCGCCGGCCTCGTGCGCCGCATCGAGATCGATACCCGCCATTTCAAGGGCAACTACCCCGACAGCGCGTCGATCGAAGGCTGCCTGATGCCCGGAGCCCCGATCGAGGCGCTGATGACCGCCGGATGGACCGCCATCCTCCCACAAACGAAGCTCCGTCCGGATCATCGGCACGTCCTGTCGAGGACCCTCCTCCCGGCAGGTCCGGTGTCTCACGTCCGCCTGCATATATTCCCGGACGGCGGCATCAGCCGCCTGCGCGTCCATGGCACCATCGCTGCGGATTGACGACGCATCGCCGGACGAGGCGCGAGCGCTCTTACGAGCGTGCTGCGGATCGACCCGATGGGTCGCTCGGATGCTTGCGCTCCGGCCTTTCAAGACGGCGGCCTCGCTTGCGGCGGCGGCCCGCCGGGAGTGGTTCGGGCTGACGCCGGACGACTGGAGGGAGGCCTTCGCGCACCATCCAAGGATCGGCGACCGGGAGTCGCTCCGTGTCAGGTTCCCGGCAACACACCAACTGTCCGAGCGCGAGCAAGCGGGCATGGGTGGCGCGTCAGAAGAGACAATCCCGGCGCTCGCAGCCGCGAACGCCGCCTACGAGCGCACGTTTGGCTACATATTCATCGTATGCGCGACCGGCAAGTCGGCGAACGACATGCTTGATCTGCTGACTGCCCGATTGCAGAATGATCCCATCACGGAGCTAGGAGTCGCCGCGCAAGAACAGGCTCAGATCACCGGGCTTCGCTTGAAGCCATTGGGCGTGACACAGTAGGGCGGAGGGTCAAAATGAATCTGATGAGTCGTGTCGCTGGAGTCGCCACAGCGGTTCTGTCGATGGCAGTGCCGGCGGTTGCCCAACATCTACACGCGACAGGAAAAGAAGCGCTCGGCAAGGTTCATTTCGAGACGTCCTGCAAGGCCGACGTCCGTGACGGCTTCGATCGGGCAGTCGCCATGCTTCACTCATTCGAGTTCGGCTCGGCGATCGAGGGCTTCTCAGGAGTGTTGCAGAAGGACCCATCGTGCGCGATGGCGCACTGGGGAACTGCCCTCAGCCGATGGGGGAACCCCTTCACCGGGTTGCGGGGCCCCGGGGTCCTGGCACCAGGCCGCGAAGCAGCGCAGAAAGCGCAGACGACCGGTGCCCCATCCGCCCGGGAGAAGGCGTACATCAACGCCGTGGCGGAGCTGTTCAGGGACTACGAGAAGACGCCTCAGCGGGAGCGCTCGCTCGCGTACGAAAGGGCGATGGAGCAGGTCAGCGCCGGTTTTCCCGCGGATACGGAGGCGCGCATCTTCCATGCGCTTTCCGTGACGCAGAATGCCCTCCCCACCGACAAGACGTACGCGAACCAGCTGAAGGCCACGGCGATCCTCGAGCCGCTGTTCCGGCAGTATCCCGACCATCCGGGGCTCGCGCACTACATCATTCACGCGTACGATCAGCCGGCGCTCGCGACGCGGGCGCTCGCAGCGGCGCGGAGCTACGCGAAGATTGCGCCAGACGCCCCACACGCGCTGCACATGCCGTCGCACACCTTCACGCGGGTTGGCGCGTGGAGCGACTCGATCGCGACCAACACCGCGTCCGCCGACGCCGCGAAGAAGCTCGGCTCTTACGCCGAGGCGCTCCATGCCATGGACTACCAGGTGTATGCGTACCTGCAGACGGCGCAGGACCAGGCGGCGCGGCGCGTACTCGACGGGCTGCCGGCAATCGCGCGTCAGTTCGATCCGAGCGCTGTTACCGGGGCGGCGCCGGGATCGGCCGGGCTCTTCGCTCTGGCGAGCATTCCGGCACGCTACGCGCTCGAACGCGGCGACTGGGCGGCGGCTGCCTCACTCGAACCCCGAACAACTCCTTTCGCATGGGTCGACGCCCAGTCACGGTTCGCGCGCGCGCTCGGGGCGGTGAGGAGCGGCAATCCTGACGGCGCGCGTGCGGAGATCGCGCAGCTGGCGGCGCTTCACGAAAAGCTCGTGGCGGCCAACGACAGCTACTGGGCGGGCCAGGTCGATATTCAACGCCGCGTCGCGGAGGCGTGGGTGGCGTATGCCGGCGGGCGCCGCGAAGATGGGATCGCGCAGATGACCGCGGTGGCTGACGCGGAAGATGCCACCGACAAGGCGGCCGTCACGCCGGGACCGCTGGCGCCCGCGCGTGAACTGCTGGGCGACATGTTGCTCGAGGGGGGCCAGGCCGCCGGCGCACTTCGGGCCTACGAGGCCACCATGGCCAAAGAGCAAAACAGGTTCCGGGCAATCCATGGTGCCGCGCGCGCCGCGGCCGCCACCGGCGATCGAACACTGGCGGCGAAGTATTACCTCCAGCTGACCGAGATAGCCCGCTCGAGCGACACCGAGCGGCCGGCACTCAGGGAAGCGAAAGCTTTTCTCGAAAAGAAGCCCTGACGCCCTGATCAGGCTGACGGGAGGCGATGCACGTCGTCGCAGATCTGCTTCAGTTTCTGAAACAGATTCCCGTCTGCCGGCCGAAAGGCCGTGCCGTCGATGACGAGCGGCGCTCCGACGACGACAAGCTTGGCGCCGCGGCGGGCACACTCGATGGCCTGCTCGATCGAAAGGCCCCCGACCGCCTGCACGGGAATCGTCACCGATCGCACGACTTCATCCAGCTCGTCGAGAGGGCTCAGTCCCCTGATCATCGCGCGCTCGTCGAACCCGATGTGGTGAACGATCACGTCCACGCCGAGACGCTCCATCCACCGCGCACATTCCACGCGGTCGTCCGCGCCAAGGTTGTCCCCCATCACCCGGATGTTGAAGTCGCGGCCGGCGTCGATCACGCGGCGGATCGTGGCCTCGTGCGCGCGCCCCATCACGACAACGAAGTCGGCGCCCGCCTTGGCCATCATCTCGGCCTCCAGATAGCCGCCGTCCATCGTCTTCAGGTCGGCGACAATCGGGTGCTGTGGGAACCGGGCGCGAAGCTGTTCGACCGCGTGCAGGCCTTCAGCGAGCAGCAGCGGCGTACCGGCCTCGAGCCAGTCCACCCCGGCCTCGACGCCGATGGCGGCGGTGTCGATGGCTTCGTCCATTGACGTGAGATCGAGTGAGAGCTGGACGATTGGGTGGCGGAGCGCCTTCAAATCCATATGTCGGTCGTCACCTTTTCAGGGCCCATTTGAAGCCACGAACCAGGAGGTCCTGAAACACCGGATCGTTCCACGTGTCGTTGCCATGGCCGAGCGTCGTGCCGAAGACACGCGCGCCGTGGTAGTCGCTCGTCCACGCGAGCGGGTACTCACGCTGGTCCTCTGGACTGACGGCGGTTGCCAGGGCTTTGGATGTCGGCCAGAACTTCTCAATCACATAGAGTTCGTCAACCGGTGTCACCCAGCCATCAGCCATGCCTTCAACGGCCGGCTGATCCTTGGCCCACTTCACGTTGATTCGGTGCGCGGCCGTGTGGTGGCGCGATGTCGCGCCCAGCAGTTCACGCCAGGTATCGACCGTCGCGGCCCGGTACGAATGCATCGAACAATGAATCACAATCGCCGGTGTACCCGTGCTGTGCCCGGAGGCAATCGTGCGGAGGAAGGCTTCATCGGTCACGTCCGCCGAGCACTCGTTGTGGATGACGATGTCGAAGCCTTTCGACCAGGAAGGAGTGTCGTAGACAGGAAAGCGCGAGCGGGTGCCTCTGTCGCCGTGGTAGGCCACGGTCCAATCGACCGGCAGCACTTTGTTCACCGACTCCATCAGGATCCGCCCCTGCGTGATCCAGTCATGGCAACAGCCTCCGCTGACCACCAGTGCCTTGATTCGGGGTTGCGCTGGCGGCGCAGGCTGGCCGCCCCGCCCTTGCGTTGCAGGGGACTGTCGAGCG
>JANNHC010000009.1:0-2363 GCA_031404215.1 Acidobacteriota bacterium | reverse complement strand
CCGGTCTCCTGGCGATTTGCCCCGGGTCAGTTCCTGTGCACCCTGCCGTTGGGTGAGGAAACCTCGGCCACCCTCGATCTGCGCCCGGCTCCCGACGAGTCCTTCTCGCCCGACGCCGAACTGGTCACCCGCGTGGCCGTGCGGGTCCTGCAGGGCTGGTTGACGGGGGCCGAACCGTCGCTCCACGACGTCACGCGGGAGTCGGTGCGGCCCGCCGTATCCGAGTTTGTGCGGCGGATTGAGGAGGAACTCGAGCGCGCGAAACGCTTCGACCTCCGCCTGTCGCTCGTGTTGGTTGACATCCCGGGCCCGGCTTTGGGAGGCGACGACGCGACATCGCTTATGCAGGATGCCGTGCGTCAGGAGCTGCGTGGTTCCGACGTGCTGGGGACCATGAACGGGGACCGCGTGGCGGCTCTGCTGACGCACACTGACGGTTCGGGTTCGCACCAGGTCGTCGGCCGGCTTCGCCGCCGGTTGGGTGAGGCGGCAGGCCGTTTGAGGCTGGCCGGAGTGACTGTCGGCTATGCCGCATTCTCTCCGGAGTGCCGCACAGCGGAGGCGCTGCTTTCACAGGCTGCCAGGGATGCGCAGCCGATTTCGCTTTGATGTCGGACAGGACGGTCACGCGGCGGCGTTCGCCGGAGGAGACAGCGTGAGGCGCAAAGTCGGAGACAGGCGCATTCGCCCGAGGTTCGACATCATGGGCGATCAGTGGGGAACGCTCGAGACCCTGCTCAGGCTGCCGCTGAAGAACGTCAGCCGCGGTGGGGCGTTGATCCACTCGCACGTCCCTCTGCCACCTCAATCCGTGCATCGTCTGGCGTTTCACTCAGACGGTCAGGAGCATTCGGTGCCGGTGCGCGTCTCTCACGTTGATTCGCACGTGTCGGCCGACGGGGAACGCACGTATCTCGTGGGAGTCGAATTCATCTCGGCGCCGCCCGCCTTGCTCGAGCTCGTCGAGCGTTGGCTGGTGGCTGGCGAGGGCGAGGCGGCGGGGGTCTGATCCTTATGAGCAACGGATTCATCACCGAACGGCGGCAGACCCCTCGCGTCGCGCTTGGCGGCGGCATCGAGTGCCGGCTTGATCTGCGCACGCGGGTCCGGCTGCTGGACATCAGTCTCAGCGGGGCCTTGCTCGCGGCGGAACTCACGCTTCCGGTCGGCGCCTCCGCGCAGTTGCGCTCTGGTCTGGGCGCCGGCACGTTTCGGAGTGACGTGCAGGTCAGGCGCAGCGTCGGGCTGCCACCGGGTGTTCCGTTGAAGGGTCTCGGTGCGGTGTTCACCACCATGGACGACCGCAGCCGTCGAAGTCTCGAGGATTTTCTGCGGAAGGCGAGCGAGTAAACGCCGTGACCGCCGCGCTGGGTCAGCAGGGTGCTGGAAGCTGAGCACCGTAGCGCAGGGCTTCAGCCCTGCCAATGCCGGGTAACAAGAAAGAAGCGCATATGAGACATGAAGGAACCGAACAGCTGATCGGCGCGAGCGGCGTGATCGCGGAGCTCTCGCAGGAGATCGACCGGATCGCCCGTTCGGACGCCAAGGTGCTCATCACGGGTGAAAGCGGCGTCGGGAAGGAGCTGGTGGCGACCGCGATTCATCAGCGCAGCCCGCGGGCGCAGCGTCCGATGGTCGCGGTGAACTGCGCCGGACTGCCTGAAACGCTGCTCGAATCGGAGCTCTTCGGGCACGTGAAGGGCAGCTTCACCGGCGCCTATCGCGACAAGCAGGGCAAGCTCGAGATGGCCGATCGCGGCAGCATCTTCCTCGACGAAATCGGGGAGATGACGCTTCGTATGCAGGGTTTGCTGCTGCGGTTCATGGAGACGGGTGAACTGCAGAAGGTGGGGGCTGACCGGATCGCCGGAAGGGTCAACGTTCGAGTTATTGCCGCCACGAACAAGAACCTGCGCGACATGATTGTCGAGGGTACCTTCCGCGAGGACCTCTTCTACCGGCTCAACGTCATTCACCTCGTGGTGCCGCCGTTGCGGGAGCGCCGCGAGGACATCCCGGCCCTGATCGAGTATTTCATGTCGCGCTTCACGAGCAACAACGGCCACCCGGTGAAATTCATCTCGCCGGACGCCAACAAGCTGTTGTGCGAGTACTCGTGGCCCGGCAACGTGCGAGAGCTCGAGAACGTGATCGAGCGTCTGGTCGTCACCGGCCGCACCGAATCGGTCATGCCGGAAAGCCTCCCGATGGAGGTCCGGATGCAGCATGCGATCGGGCTCCGTCCAAAGCGCGAGCGCCGGCGGACCGTGGCCGACGATCTCTACAAGAAGCTGACCGAGGATCGCGAGTCGTTCTGGACCGTGGTCTACCCGCTCTACATGCAGCGCGAGATCACGCGCGGC
>JANNHC010000008.1:0-3137 GCA_031404215.1 Acidobacteriota bacterium | reverse complement strand
CGCGAGCCACCGGGCGTGATCATTGTGTCCTGTATAAGAATAACTCGGACGGCAAGGGGAACAGCTACGGCTATCATGAAAGCTATCTCATGTCGCGCGGCTACACGGTTCGCGTCGGCGACATGCGCGTATCGGTCGCGGATGCCGCGGCCTTGGTTCGTGTTCTGTGAAGGGGAATCCGCAATGAGTGACCACGCTTATCGCCTGCTTCTCATGAAGCGCGCGCTCGCCCGCAGCGACGCCGAACTGTTCGGCCATCGGCCTCGGTATCTTGAAGTGGCCAGGCGCCTCGCGGCGCTCTTGCTTTCCACGGACCTGCCATGAAGGTCTCAAGACGGTGGATCGAGTGGGCGCATGGTCCGGGTGCCGACGATGGCCAGCCGTTGGCGACGAGCTTGTGCGACCTGGCCAGCGCGCCCGGTTCGGGCTCGATCTCGGTCAGCGATCCCGTGCTGATCGCCGAGCTGGTCGACGTGGCCGAGCTTTACGTCAATCCGTGCCGGGGCGACGCGCTGCACGACATGGGGCCGTGGTGGATGGGTCAGCCGCGTCGGATAATTTCAGAAGGAAGGGCTTCGCTTCGGTCAGCCAATAGCGCGGCAAAGACGCCGGCGGTAGCTGGCCGAGCAGATTGATAACAACAGGGCCGCTTCATGCTTCGCGCCTCCGCACCATGTGCCCACCGTGGCACCGCCATCACCCCTACCCAGCACGTGCCAGGCGCTTCGCTTGTTCGCACAATCCCCTGTCGTCGGCCGGTATGTTCGCGTTGATGTGCGCCACCTTGAATCGTCGGCGCGCGCTTGTCGGGGGCCTGTCCTTCGCGCTGTTTCTCAGCGTCGGTCAGGTCAGTGCCCGCGAAGATGCGCCTGGCGCAGCAGCCGCGCCGGTGCCTTCCGCCTACCGTGGCACCGCCTTGGTGACGGGTGTGGCCGATGGGGACACGCTCTACGCGAACGTCGAGGGGCACTCAGTACGCATCAGGCTTGCCCAGATCGATGCGCCCGAGAAGGCGCAGGCCTTCGGCCGTCGATCAGAGCAGTCCCTCCGCGAGCTGGTCGGCAAGAGGCAGGTCGAGCTGGCGTGGAAGTCGCTCGACCGGTATGGCCGCCCGGTCGCACAGGTGTCTGTCGATCGCCTCGATGTGAACGCCGAGCAGGTCCGGCGAGGTTTCGCGTGGGTGTTCCGGCGTTACTCGAACGACGCTGCGTTGCTTGCGTTGGAAGCTCAGGCTAAGTCTGCGGGTTTGGGGTTGTGGGCCGATCCACATCCGATCCCGCCCTGGGATTGGCGGGCCAACCGGCGGGAATGAGATTCGATGTTGCAGTTGGCCTTCGGCATACCGGACGCTCGCGGTAACCTGGAGCCGGCCAGGAGGGAACGATCAACCGGGCTCACTCGAACAATCACAGATACCGCATTGCTGACCGTGGAGTCGGCGCGCTGAACGTTCGCGATGTGAGCGCAGTGAACGGTCAGGCGCGAGACCCCTGTGTCGTTGAATGGCCACAAGGACCCGGTCACCACCGGCTGCACTGGCGCCCCGCGCCTGTAGGTTGTGCTTCGGCCACTACTTCGGCACGTTGACCTGATACGCGCCGCGACTCCTGCATTCGCCGATCTGCTGTAGCGCTGTCAGCTGATCGCCAGGGACGACCGCACGCGAGAGCACGATGAATGTCCCACTGCCGTCACCGATCTCCGTCGAAGATGCGTCGAAGATGTGCACTCGCGCACCCGGCACGGATTCGAGAACGACGACGTACGTCGCGCCGGGCCACGGCTGCGAAATGCGTGGCGGCGGCAATGCCTCGCAGCGCACCGCTGGCGGCACCGGTGAGTCGGGTCCTTTCGTGCAGAGACTCTGCTGCGCACGCAACTGATCGCTCAGGTTGAGCGGGCGGCCGAGCGGCGTGGCGACGTCGAAGTTCGGCCACCACGAGACCGGCGTCTGCACTTTGCCGAGCGGACCAGCCGTCATCTCGCGCACCTCCGCGATCGAACCGTGCACCAGCGTCTCGAGCGTGGTGAGCTGCTGCCCCGAGTAGATCATCGGCGGATTGAACGTCGGCGCTGGAATCGTCGCGGGCTCCGCGACTGCCTTCACCAGCTTCGTCGAGCGCGGGCTCGTGTCCGCACACAGCGACTGCTCGGCCGTGAAGGCATCGCCGATGGCGAAGGGCCTCTTGCCACCGAACAGCCCTGTCCAGTCCGTGCTGGCAACACCACTGCTCGGGAACGCACCGTTGGTGAACAACGTGACGGTGGCATTTGGCACGTTACGGATCGCAACCAGGTTCGCGCACTGGTAGACGAGCTCCGGATCGAGCGCCGGCATGGGCAGCCCGCCCGGGTAGTCGACCTTGTGGTCGCGAACCGTCACGGAAGCCGATGGGCCGGACGGGACACCCGCGAATTCCTGAGTCGCCACGACGACGTCGCCTACGATCAAGGGCGGCACCGTGATTTCCTCGAGATTGGGGTTCTTCGCAATTTTGGAACCGGCCGGCGTGCCATTCACCGTGACAGTGATCTTGGCGTTGTAGATTCCGCTGCGAACCCCCACCTTCGTACCGCACGCATAGATAGGGTCGAACAAGTACGGTGGTGAGACGAAGCCCGGGTTGTCCGCCAGCCCTGTGGTCGGCACCACCACACCCGGCTTCACGGTTCGATTGCACAGATTCTTGATGGCTTTGATGTGGTTCGCGTAGTCCGACTGCGGCCCCAATCCGGCGGGCGGCATCGTGTTGGTCGCACCGCCGCCCACCGCCGTGCCGAACACGGTTCCACACCAGCCTGGCAATTGCGATGAACCGTCCGGGAAGCGACCCGCGCTGCCCGCGCGATGACACGAATCACAGCGCTGCGTCGACGCCTCCGCATCGAGTGCATTGGTCGGGCCGGGATTCTGCGGCCAGCTCGCATCGACGAGCGGCCGGTACCAGCCGGTCGGCATGATATCGGGCGTGATGCCGACGAACGGCGGGTTGTCGGGATGAATCACGTACGGATCTTCGCCCGCGTGGCAATCGGAGCATACGCCCTGAGCATTGGCCACGAGGTCGAGGCCACCGACGAATTCATCGATGGCCACGGGCACGTTCTTCTGGAAAGTCTTGCCGCGTGGGTTGTCC
>JANNHC010000007.1:0-39755 GCA_031404215.1 Acidobacteriota bacterium | reverse complement strand
AGCCGGAACGCCGGTACAAAACGGCACGCTCGTGTCGTTCACGACGACCATCGGCCGCATAGAGCCGAGCGAGGCGCGGACGAACAACGGTCAGGTGCGCGTGAAATTCATTTCGAGCGGGCAGAGCGGCACCGCCACCATTACGGCGTTTTCCGGCGGCGCATCGGGAAAGCTCGAGAATCTGAAGGTTGGAAGCGCTGGCGTAGAGCGCGTGCTCGTCAGCGCCAGCCCGCAGACGCTTGGTCCCTCGGGGGGCACGTCCACGATTTCGGCGCGCGTCGAGGACACGTCAGGCACCGGTCTCGCCGGTGTTCCCGTCACGTTTTCCACGGACGCCGGTTCGCTCTCGGCGTCGTCGGCGACGACAGACTCCGCCGGCAGCGCGCAGACCACGCTGACCACGTCGCGCGCGGCCAAGGTGACCGCCAACGTGGCGGGCAAGACCGCGGACGTCAGCATCACGCTCAATCCGAGGACCGGCGTGACGATCGCAGGCCCGACGACGCCCGTGTCGGCCGGGCAACCGGCCACTTTCACCGTGGGTGTGGGCGCCACCGCCAACATTCGCGACGTGACGGTGAATTTCGGGGACGGGCGGCAACAGTCCCTTGGCGCCATCAGCGGATCGACGACGATTCAGCACACGTATGCCGAGGCGGATACGTATGCCGTGAGGGCGACGGCGATCGAAGCCAGCGGGTTTACCGAACAGGTCGCGACGTCGATCACCGTGCTGCCGGGCCAGCCGCCGGCGGTCATCATCACGGCGTCGAACAACAACCCGAGCATCGGCGAAACCGTGATCTTCACCGCCACTGTCTCAGGAGCGACCTCAACGATCCTGCGCTACGAGTGGGACTTCGGCACCGACGCGCAGCCGCGGACGGCGACCACGACCGGCAACCGCGCGACGGCCAGCTATACAAGTACGGGATCCAAGGTCATCACCGTGCGGGTCGTTCAGGGAAGCGGCCCGAGCGGCGAAGGCACGACGTCCATCGTCGTCCGACCCTGAGGCACTGAGAGTGGGGCAGCCCATAGGGCTGCCCCAGAAGATCACGGGCCGTGTCTTACGCCCGGCTGCCGCTTCTCTACACGCGGGCGATTTCCTCCACGACCGCGTCGTGAAACGCTGGCCTGATCGCCTTGAGGCGATTGTTCTCGCGCGTGGGATGCACGCGGTTGGTCAGCAGCACCACGTAGAGATCCCGCTCCCAGTCAATCCAGAGCGACGTTCCCGTAAATCCCGTGTGCCCGATCGCGCTGGGAGATAGGCGTGAGCCACAGGAAGACGAGGGCCGCATCGTGTCCCAGCCAAGGGCGCGCGAGCTGTGCGGAACACTCGTGCGGCGGATGAACTCCCGGAACGTCGAGGGCTCGGCGAGCACGTGCTCGCCGGCGATCGTACGCAGCACCGCGCGCGCGAAGGCGCCGACGGCGGACGCGGTGCCGAAAAGCCCGGCATGGCCGGCCGCGCCGCCGAGGGCCCAGGTGTTCTCATCATGCACTTCGCCGTTCAGCAGACGTCCTCGCCAAGGATCCCGTTCGGTTGGCGCGGTTCGGTCGCGCCAGAGCCGTGGCGGGTTGAACGCCAGCGGCTCCGGGGTGACGAACGATGCCATCTTTCGAAACTGCGAGGCCAGCGTCGCGGATGGATCGAATCGGCCCGGCGTTCGCGCCCTGCCGGCGCCTGCGTCTTCCAGGATGAAGCCGAGCAGCATGAACCCGAGATCGCTGTAGATCGACTGCGTCCGCGGCGAGTATTCGAGCGGCGCCTGACAGATCGCCGGCTCGAATTCCACGCGGCCGGTGTGATCCCGAAAGTACGGCAGGTACCCGGGAAGGCCGGACGCATGCGCGAGCAGGTCGCGGATCGTCACCCCTTCTCGGTCCGCGCCTCGCCACTCCGGCAACCGCGCGCGCACCGGTTCATCAAGCGTCACGGCGCCTTCGTCCACCGCGCGCATCACGAGCGTGGTCGTGGCGATCACCTTCGTGAGCGACGCGAGATCGAAGACCGTGTCGTCTGTGGCGTCGGGCGCGCCCGTCTCGTAGGTGAGCGCCCCGAACGAACGGCGCCAGAGCGCGCCCTTCGTGCGGCCGACCTCGACGGAGGCGGCTGGAAAAGCGCGATCGAGGATGCCGTGGAGGAGAATCTCGGCGGCGCGTTCGAACGTGTCAGGCATCGGCACGCCGCGGCAGCACGAGCGACAGCGCCAGTGCGAACCCGCCCGTGGTTGTGGCACCGACGAGCGCGTACCATGTCCACGCGCACGCGGCGGTGAACCACACGGTGGTGACGATCGCCGTGCCGGCCATCATGCCGCCCAGCATCGCGGCGGATCCGACGCGGCGGGTGAGCACACCGGTCAGGAACGCGCCGAGCACGGGCCCGGCGGCAAACGAGAGCACGAGCAGCCCGGCGTCGAGGACCGATCGATCGATCCACTGGGCCGCCAGTGCGACCGCGATCTGCGCGATGCCCCAGCCGACGGTCGCACGTCTCGACACCCGCATGAGTCGTGTCTCGTCGGCATCGGGACGCACGTATTTCAAGTAGAAGTCGTTGACTGTGGTGGCCGCGAGCGCGTTGATCGACGGGGACAGCGCGGCGGCGACAATCGCGGCAACGATGAAACCGGAGATCCCTTGCGGAATGCCGGTCACGACAAAGAGCGGCAGGATCTCGTCGTTTCGCAGCAGCGGCCGCGGCAAGGGGACCTGCTGGTAGTAGGTGAAGAGCATCACGCCGATGACGAGGAACAGCAGGAACTGCGCAAAGACGATGAAGCCGCTCAACATGAGGCCCTTTGCGGCATCACGTGACGAACGGGCGGACAGCAGCCGCTGGACGAGGAACTGGTCGGTGCCGTGTGTGGCGAGCGTGAGCGCGATACCCCCGAAGAGTCCCGCCCAGAAGGTGTACACCTTGACCGCGTCCAGGCTGAAATCAAACACCTGAAACTTGCCGGCGGCTTCGCCGACGGTGGCCACGGTCGCCCAGCCGCCGGGGATGCGCCACAGCAGCGCCACAAAGACGACGAGCGCGCCGGCGACGTAGACGAACATCTGCACCACGTCGGTCCAGATCACCGCCGCGACGCCGCCGCGCACGGTGTAGACGATCATCGCGGCCCCGAGCAGCACGATCGTCCAGGCCACGGGCACCTGCGTGACGACCGAGATCACCAGCGCGGTCGCAAACAACCGGATGCCGTCCGCTAGCGTGCGCGTCACCATGAAGATAATCGCCGCCGCGTTCTTGACCGAGGGTCCGAAGCGGCGTTGCAGCAGCTCGTATGAGGTGAACAGCTCGCCCTTGAAGTAGGCGGGTATGAAGAGCAGGCTCACCAGGAATCGGCCCACGATGTAGCCGAGGGCCAGCTGGAGGAACGTCATGTTGCCGGCGTAGGCGCCGGCCGGGACGCCGATGAAGCTGAGCGTGCTGGTTTCCGTGGCGACGATCGTGAAGCAGATGGCCCACCAGGGCACGGAGCGGTCGGTCAGGAAGTAGTCGCGCGTGGTTTTCTGAAACCTGGCGAACCAGGATCCGAACGCCGTGATCGCCAGCAGGTAGCCGGCTATGACAACGTAGTCGAGCCAGGTGAGAACCATCGGTCCCTGGGATGGACGGCGTTCAGCGCGACCCGGAGGACACGGGCTGCGTCGCCGTGAATGCGGCGCGCCCTATGACGGACAGATAGTCCGGCGAGGTCTGCCGCGGGTTGACCAGGCTGTCGTACGAGAACAGGATCACGCCCTCCGCGCCGAGACGTCGCGCGGTTTGAATGTGTTCGATGGTCTCGCCGGGAGACAGCCGGTACGCACCGATGCCGGCCCAGACCGCGCGGGTGCCGGCCGCCTCGCGGGCGGCTGCAATCTGGTCGGCGAATCGCGCCGGTTCGGTCGTGTAGGCCATCGGACAGACGGCATCGACGAGCCCGGCGGCCAGCCACGCGCCCCAATCCTGCAGCCGGTGCTGGTAGGCCTCCCGCCTGTCGGGCGCGACGGCCACGGTCACGAGCGCCCGCGGGCGCTCGCGCTTGACGGCGGCGTGCAGGCGGCTCATCAGCGCCGTCATCCGCGCGATGCGGAAGCTGCGCCACTGGCCGGGCAGCGCGTCGGGATAGGCGAACAGGTCGTCCGTTTCCTCGCGATCGAGGGCCCGTCTGGTGGCCTCCGGAAGGCCTCCACGAACGGACGTCCGGAACTCGCGAATCGCCGGCCGGCTGTAGTCGAACCGGTCGGTCGGGTAGCGCGCGTAATCGAGATGGACGCCGTCGAGCGCGTAGCGGTGCGAGAGGTCGCGCACGATCGACTCGGTGTAGGCCGCCGCTTCGGCGATGATCGGCGAGGTATAGAGGCCTTCGATTTCGTTCGGCTGCGCGCGCGTCCACCGAGCGATCGTGCCGACATAGGCCGGGCTGTCGGGCTCGATCGCGGCCAGGCCCTGCGCGATGTCGCGCGGCACCATGAGCCATGCGGCATGGCGGTACACGACGTGCTCGCGCGCGGCGGGAAGATCGACCGCGCTCGAGATCAGGTTGACGTTGACCCACGCATGCACGCGCAGGCCGGCGGCATGTCCCGCCTCCAGCACCGACGCCAGCGGATCGAACGTGGCCGGCTGCCGGACGAGGTCCGCCGCACGCGGCTCGACGCCGCCGAGGTAGTAGGCGTCGCCGCGCCCGCGGACCTGGACGAGTAGCGTGTTGAATCCATGGTCGCGCGCGGACCGCACGAGCGTCGCGATGGACTCGGGGGTCGCGAGCGACGTGCGCAACACCCACAGCGCGCGCGTCTCCGCCTTCGCGGCTTGCGCCGATGCGAAGGACCGATCCACAGAAGTATTGGGAGTTGCAGATGACGCGAAGGAGAAACACACGCCGGCTGCGAGAGCGAGCGCCAGGGCGGCGCGCGCGCCTCGGCCACGTCCGACGAACCTCATAAAGTGCCCGAATGTAACAGCTTGCCGCGCGCGATGTCAACGCGAACCGCCGCCATTCGTTTGACTTTATGCCGCACCGACGTTTAGAGTTCGGCCCACCCCTTCATGTTTCATGTGCTCGGTATCGACGCGGGCGGGACGAAGACCGTGTGCCTGCTCGCCGACGATCAGGGACGCCTGATCGCCGAAGCGCGGCGGAGCGGCGCGAACCTGCAGGCCGTCGGAGAACTCGAGGTCGAGAAGGTCCTCTTCGAAGTCATGGAGGAGGCGATCGGCGATCGCGGGATTGTTCCGTCCGCCATCTGCCTCGGCATCGCGGGAGTCGATCGCCCGAACGACTCCGTGGTCGTCCGCGCGATCATGCGCCGCATCGGTTACCAGGCCCGCGTCGTCGTGGTCAACGATGCGCTGGTGGCGCTCGAGGCTGGCGCCCCTGGCCAGCCGGGTATCGTGGTCATCTCGGGCACGGGATCCATCGCGTACGGCCGGAACGCAAAAGGCGAGGCCGCCCGCTCGGGCGGTTGGGGATATGTGCTCGGCGACGAGGGGAGCGGGTACTGGATCGGACGCGGTGCGCTGCGCGCCGTGCTGCGGGAAGCGGACAAGCGAGGACCCGCGACGCCGCTGACGGCGATGCTGCTGAAACATTTCGGCGTGGCGCAGGCCTCGGGGCTCATTCACGAGGTCTACAACACCAATCTGAAGCCGGCGGCGATCGGAGGCCTCGCGACGTGCGTGCAGGCCGCATTCTCCCTGGGCGATCCCGTGGCGACCGGCATTCTTCGCGGCGCGGCGAACGAGCTCGAGTCTTCCGCGCTTGCCGTGGCGCGCCGGCTGGAGCTCGTCGGCGAGCCGTTCGTGTTCATTCTTGCCGGCGGCATCTTCCGCGCGGTGCCCTGGCTCGAGGAGGAGCTAACCCGGCGCCTGCCCGTCGCGGTCCCGGGCAGCCACGTCCGCCTGCTCGATCGGGAACCCGCGACCGGCGCCGTCGCGCTCGCGCTGCAGGAAGCGCATGGCGGCGCGGCAATCCCTGCCTATAAACTGGACTGATGCCTGTCGATAGTCCGGAAGGAATGTCCATCAGCACGCGGCGCAGTCCTCGCGTGACCGTCTTTGCCAACGACCACGCGGTCGCCGCCGCGCTCGCGCGCCGCATTGCCGTTCTCGTCGCGTCGGCCCCACGGCTCGTCCTCGGCCTCCCGACCGGCCGGACACCGCTGGCCCTTTATCGCGAACTGGGCGCGCTGCACCGGGCGGGTGCCGATTTTTCCCGCGTCACGACCTTCAACCTCGACGAGTTCCTCGGCATTCCGTCGTCCCATCCGGGCAGCTACCGGAGTTTCATGGAGCAGCACCTGTTCAGCCGGGTGAACGTCAAGCCGGAAAACCGTCATTTTCTCGACGGCAGTGCCGGCGATCCAGACGAGGAATGTCTCCGCTACGAACGGGAAATCGCGGCGGCCGGCGGCATCGATCTGCAGGTGCTGGGCATCGGCACGAATGGGCACATCGGCTTCAACGAGCCGGCGCCGACGCTCGAATCGCGCACGCATCGCGTAACGCTCAAGCCCGAGACGCGCCGCAGCAACGCGGCGCTCTTCGACGGGGACGCCTCCAAGGTGCCGCCCGAGGCGTTGTCGATGGGAATGGCGACGATCCTCCACTCGCGAGCGATCGTGCTGCTCGCGACGGGGCGATCCAAGGCCACGTGCGTCGAGCGAGTCGTCCACGGGCCGCTGACCACGGAGTTACCCGCGTCGTTCCTGCAGCTTCACGACGACGTGGACGTCATGCTGGACGAGCCGGCGGCTGAGAAGCTCCGAGCAGCTCCCTGAGGCGGGCATCGTCGTCTTCGCCGATGGCTTCGCGCACCGAATCGTGCGCTTTCTTCAGCCGGCGGAGCGCCTGCGGGAGCGACAGGTCCGCGCGCTGCATGATGATCGCGGCCTTGACGTTCCATTTCGCCCGCTTCAGCAGCGCGTCGGCCGCGTCGTAGTCGATCCCCGATACGAGGACGAGAATCCGGCGGGCGCGGTCTTTCAGCTTTTCCGAGCCGGTCTGCACGTCCACCATCAGGTTGCCGTACGTCTTGCCCAGCTTGATCATCGCGATCGTGGTGAGCATGTTCAGCACCATCTTGGTCGCGGTGCCGGCCTTGAGACGCGTGGACCCGGCGATGATTTCCGGCCCGACCGCCGGGGCGATTTGGAGGTCCACGAAATTCTGCAGCTCCGATCCCGGCCAGCACGTGACGAAGATGATTTTCGCCCCCGCCTTCCTGGCGCGCGTGAGTCCCCCGCGCACGAACGGCGTCAGGCCGCTCGCCGAGAGCCCGATCACGAGGTCTTTCTTGCTGAGCCTGAGCCGCGCGATGCTGCGGGCGCCTTCCTCGTAGTTGTCCTCGACGCCTTCCTTGGCGCGGAAGACCGCTTCCTGGCCGCCAGCCATGATGGCCTGCACCAGCGTCGGGCTCGTGCCGAACGTGGGAGGCATCTCCGATGCCTCCACCACGCCGAGCCGACCGCTCGTGCCGGCGCCGACGAAGATCACGCGCCCGCCTTTGCGGAGGGACTGGGTGATGATCTCGACACCGTGCGCGATGCGCTGCTTTTCTTTGTGGACGGCCGCGACGACCTTGCGGTCCTCGTTGACTATCATCTCGATGATGTCGGGAACGGGGGCCCTGTCGACGGAGAGACTGACTGGATTGATGGCTTCGGTCGGAAGCGATTCCCACTTCGATTGCGTCGGCATGAAATAGACCCGTCCGTGTGATTCCCCCGCGCCTGCGCGCGTATGTGCAACCGCTTACGCTACTCCTCGGTGCCAGGGGTGTCAAACAACCCTGACAGCGAGCCCATCCCATCCTCCGTCCCCCGGCGCGAACCGCCCAGCGGCGAGCCACGTGCGTGGTACACTTCCGCCAATGCCCGAGCGCGATCTGCACGTGACCGAGCGGAACGTCATCGAGCCGATCGCGCTGGAGCGTGTCGCCGACGTCGCGGGACGCCTTGAACGCGAGCTTGGCAAGGCGATCGTCGGTCAGCACCGGGTGATACGGGAGATTCTGATCGCGTTTGTCGCGGGGGGCCATTGTCTGCTGCGAGGCGTGCCGGGCCTGGCGAAGACGTTGTTGATCAAGAGGCTCGCCGAAGCGGTTGATTTACGTTTCAACCGGATCCAGTTCACGCCCGACCTGATGCCGTCGGACATTCTCGGCGCGGAGGTCATCGAAGAGGATCGCGCGACGGGGAAGCGCGTCATCCGCTTCATCCGGGGTCCGATCTTCGCGAACATCATTCTCGCCGACGAGATCAATCGGACGCCCCCCAAGACGCAGGCCGCGCTCCTCGAGGCGATGCAGGAATACCAGGTGACGGTCAACGGCGTCCGGTTCGACCTCGAGCGCCCGCTGTTCGTGCTGGCCACCCAGAATCCCATCGAACAGGAAGGCACCTACCCGCTGCCGGAAGCCCAGCTCGATCGGTTCATGTTCAACGTCGTCATCGACTATCCCTCGGCGGAAGAGGAGCGGCGCATCCTGTCGCTGACGACCGGAAATGCGGACCCTGCGGTGAGCATCGTGGCGTCTGGCGAGGAAATCGAACAGCTGCACTCGGTCGTGCGCGAGGTGCCCGCGGCGGAGAACGTGATCGACTTTGCCGCGCGGCTCGTGCGAGCGACGCGACCCTCGGCCCCCGCGGGGGACCCCGTCCCCGAGTTCGTGCGGACCTGGGTGCGCTGGGGCGCCGGACCGCGGGCCGGGCAGGCGCTGCTGCTCGGCGCCAAGGCCCGCGCGCTGCTGGAGGGACGCAGCGTGGCCGCTCCCGATGACGTGGCGGCCGTGGCGCTCCCCGTGCTGCGCCATCGGATCCTGTTGAATTTCCAGGCGGAAGCGGACGGGATCGACACCGATCAGATTGTCACGCGTCTGCTCGAAGCGGTGCCGAATCGCTGATGCCGACGCACCACTGATCGAGCCGCCGCAGAGTGCCGTGCGGCGATTGGGACGACAAGCCATCAGCAATCAACAATCAACAATTCCAGTTCACATGCTCGACCCCGTGCTGCTCTCGGCCATCGGCGATCTCGAACTCGTGGCGCGAGTGACGGTGGACGGAACAATCTCCGGCCTTCACCGAAGTCCCTTTCACGGATATAGCGCCGAGTTCAACCAGTATCGTCACTATCGCCAGGGCGACGATTTCAAGTACATCGACTGGAAGCTCTTCGCCCGGACCGATCGCCTCTACACGAAGCAATACCGCGAGACCACCAACATGGTGGCGCAGATTGCCGTCGACGCGAGCGGGTCCATGGCGTACCGCGGACGGACGGGAGTCTCGAAGATCGTGTACGCGCGACTGCTGGCTGCGGCGCTCGCCCATCTGATGTCCGGTCAGGGTGACGCCGTCGGTAGCGTGGTGTACGGCGCGCAGATCCGTCAGTACATTCCCAGCCGCACGGGGGCGACGCACCTGCGTGCGTTGTTGATTGGATTGACCAGGCTCGAGGCCTCCGGAGCGACTGCCGCCGCCCCGTCTCTCGCCCGAGCGATCGATTGGCTCCAGCGCCGCGGGTTGCTGGTGGTCATCTCCGATCTCTACGACGAAGACGATGCGGTCGAACGCGAGTTGAAGCGTGCCGCGCGCATCGGCCACGAAGTCGCCGTCTTTCACGTCCTCACCCGCGACGAAGTCGAGTTCCCCTTCGCCGGGGATGTGGAGTTCGAGGATCTCGAAACCACGCACTCGATTGTGGCAAACCCACGGTCGATGGCTTCAACCTACCGCCGCGACATGGAGGACTTCCTCGAGCGATGGCGGTCGCGGTGCGCCTCCCGCGGGATTGACTACATCCGTGCCCTGACCGACGCCCCGCTTGACGCAGTGCTGCGGGGATACCTCCTCAAGCGACGCGCAAGGGCGGCGCGGTGATGGCGTTTATGCATCCGGCCGCCTTTGCCGGGCTGCTGCTGCTTGCTGGACCACTCCTCGTGCATCTGCTGCTGCGCCACCGCGCCAGGCGGGTGCCGTTTCCCAGCCTCCGCTTCGTGCGCACGTCGCGAACCGCCGCGGTGCGTGTGCGCGTGCCGTCCGACCTCCTGCTGCTCCTGCTGCTCCTGCTGCGTCTGGCGATTGTCGCGCTGGCGGTGATCGCGCTTGCGCAACCGCTCCTGCTGGCGCCGGCACGGATAGCGCGATGGAATACGCGGCTCGCCCGGGCCATCGTGCTGGACGTCAGCGAGAGCATGAAGCCCATGGCATCGGCCGCCTCGGATTTCGCGGACGGCGAGGCGCGGTCCGCGTCGTTTGCTTTTCGCATCGAGGCTGACCATCTCGAAAACGGATTGAGTCGGGCTGTGGCGGCGCTGGAAACCGCTCCGCCCGCGCTGCGCGAGATCGTCGTAATCTCCGACTTTCAGTGGGGCGCGCTCCGGCGCGCAGTCCTTGGCACCGTGCCGGACGGAACGGGAATTCGCTTCGTCCAGATCGGTAGCGGCCAATCCGAGCGGCTCGTGACCGGTCCGGATCTCCTGGGAGTTGGCGCGTCCGCACGGCGGGATTACACGCTGTCCCAGAACGCGACGGGCCTTCGCGCGCGCGTTGCACAGCCTGAGGCCGCCGGCCTCTTGCTGCTCGCCGGCCCCGCGGACGCGGGAGCCATTCGGGCGCTCCAGCGCGCCCTCGCGGCTGCGGGAACTCCCGCACCCTCGCCGGCGGAACCCCTGGCCGTCGTGTTCGCCGGCGCGCCTGCGCAGGTCGTGCGTGCGCTCGACACACGATGGATGATCGAGACCGCGGTGCGCATGAAAGCGGACGTGGAGCTTGCGACCGCATGCGCGGCGTCAGAGGCCGTCGCGCGGCAGTCGGGCGACGCTCCCTGGCACGTGCTGCGCCGCGATCGGAAGGGGCAGGCGATCGTGCGCGCAGCCGCCGCTGGCCCCGCGCTGCTCATCGATGTGGCCGCTCCGCCGTCCGCGTTTGCATCGGCGGCCGTCGTCCGGGGCGCACTCATCGCACGGCAGAGTTCAACGGCGCGGCCCGAGCACGAAGTCCGAAGCATGCCCGGCGCGGATCTCACCGCGCTGACGCGGTCACCCTCGCCGTTGAAGACCTATGTGCCAGGTCCTGGACAAGTGGCGGATTCTCGTTGGTGCTGGGCGCTCGTAATCGTGCTGCTGGCGTTCGAGGTGGTTGTGCGCCGCGAGCGCAACGTGTCGCGTCAGGAGGGGTGCGCGGATGCGGCGTAGTTCCGCTGAACTCCCGCCCGACAACCCTGCTGTTGCGGCGGCGTTGACGCGGCTGGTCTGGCGCCTGAGAGCGGAACAGGCGCTCATGTTTTCGACCATCGTGCTGATTGGCGTCGCGGCCGGCGCGATCGCCGGGAGGCTGGCGATGACCTCGGGGGCCGCGCTTGTTGCCGCCGCCGCCGTGTTCTGGAGCGCTCGCTCCAGGCGCACGGCGGCGGCTGCGGCGAAGCGGATCGAGCGGTCGTTTCCCGAAAGCCGGAACGTCGTGGTGACCGCCGAAGAGTTGCTGCGGCATCCGGAGCGGACGGCCCCGTGGATGCGCGTGCGCGTGCTGGATGATGCGGCCAGCCGGGTGAGTGTCGCCCGTGCGGCGAAGATAGTTCCGCTCCTCGGGCCAATGGCGGCCTTCGCGACGGCCGTGGGTGTGGTGGCGGCGCTGTTGACCGATCCCGGACGAAGCGCCTCGCAGATCGTGCGGGACGTGGTCACCGGCGTGTCGAATGCGGGGAAGGTGGCCGCATCAGCGCCCGTGCGTGTCACGGTGACCGTCACGCCCCCGTCTTATACCGGGAAGCCCGCGCAGCAGCTCCACGATCCGGATCGCATCGAGGCCCTGGAAGGCAGCAGGGTGCGCCTCACGCTGGCCGGTGACTCGGGAGAGTGGCGCGTGCGTTTCTCGGCCCGGACGCTGGGGGCGACCCACGTTGGCGACGAGACGATACTCGAGACAGTCGCAGAGGACAGTGGATACTTCGCCATTGAACCGATTGATCCCGCCGCCGCCAACGTCGACGCGCGAGAACGACGGCTGATCCCGATCGTCGTGGCACGCGATCGGGCGCCCGGCGTGCGTCTGGAGACGCCGGCGCGCGACCTCGTGATGCCGGACGCGACAGTGAACGTACCGGTCATCGCCGCGGCGTCAGACGACTTCGGTCTGCACGCGCTGGAGATCCGCTATACGAAGGTGTCCGGCACCGGCGAGCAGATCGAATTCGAAGAGGGAGCCTTGCCGGTCACCTTGACCCGCGACAGCAGCGTCGCGTGGAAGGCCAGCGGTCGGATCGCCCTCGCGTCGCTTGGGCTCGGACCGGGGGACGCGCTCGTCTACAGGGCGGTGGCCCGCGATGGGCGGCCGGGCGACGCCGGCCTGGCGACGTCGGATTCTTTTTTCATAGAGATTGCAGGTCCCGGCCAGGTCGCCCTCGAGGGCTTCGAGATGCCTCCTGACCAGGAGCGATACGCGCTGTCGCAGCAGATGATCGTCCTCAAGATCCAGCGGCTGCGCGCGCGTGAGCGCATGTTGGCTGCCGGGGCGCGAAACGAGGCGACCGTTTCCATCGCCGCCGAGCAACGAGCGGTCCGCGCGAATTTTATTTTCCTGATGGGGGGCCACGTCGAGGACGAAGAGGCCGAGGCGGAGCAGTCGCACGAGATCCAGGAAGGGCGGCTTCAGAACACAGCGCGAAACGAAGTCAACGCGGCGATTGTCTACATGAGTCGCGCCGAACAGGCGCTGCTCGCCGTCAACACCGATCGCGCCCTCGCCGCCGCCAGGGCGGCCGTCGAAGCGCTGCAACGTGCGTTCGGCCGAAACCGGTACCTGTTGCGGACGATGCCGGTGCGGAGCCGGGTGGATCCGTCGAGACGCCTCACGGGCGAGCTGGCGGGAGCCGGAGACTGGCGCCGCGATCTCGAGACACCGTCGGTGGATCGTGAGACGCGCGCCGCGCGCATCCTCCTGTCGCGGATGCTCGACGTGGCCTCGGTGACCCGCGCGGGGCGCACTCTCGACGTGTCTGTTTTCGCGTCGATGGCCGAGCAGGCGCTCGCGATCGATCCCGCCGACCCGGTGTGGCAGGACGTTGCGAAGCGCGTGGAGGACGCGCTGCGTCGCGGCGTCAGGTGGCGACGCCGCCATGGAGCTGTCCAGGGCGGCCGGACCCGTGATCGCGCGTGCCCGACGTGGCGCCCGCATGGCGCCGCAGTCGGGCACGCGATCGCCCAAGGGTCTGGCCGGCGCCTGGGCGAAGGAGTTTCGGCAATGACGCGCGCGCTGCGAGCGGTCGCGCTTCTGATCGCGGTCGCGGGAGTGATCGATCCGGCCATCGCCGTGGACCGGCCCCATCCCGTCCGCGTCGAGTTTCGGGCCGGCCCGTCGCCATGGACGAGGTCCGTTCGCGATCGGTTGATTCGCGATCTTGGAGCCAGCATCGCGGCCGCTGACGGCGAACCCCCGGACGCCGTGGTGCTGGTCGACTCGCGGGATTCCCTGACCGTGCCAGACGCGGCAAGCGTCTCGATTGTCGCGCGCGTTCCGCCTGGCGCTCGCAACGTCCGGCTGATTCGGGCGGTGTCGCCCGGCACCGTGCTGGTGGGGCAGGAGGCTGTCTTTTCAGCGGAGTTCGAGGCGATCGGCATGGCAGGACAGTCGTCGGCGATCGCACTCGAACAGCACGCCGTTCCGCTCGCGGCGACCGAGCATCGATGGACCAGCCCGAGGGAGCGGTTCACCGCGTCACTTCCCTATGTGCCCCCCATGGCCGGTATCTCGAGGATGACCCTCCGTGCGCGCCCTTTGGCCGGCGAAGCGACCGACGAGGATAATGCCGCGGACGTTCCGCTCGTCGCGTCCGCTCGAACGTTGCGCGTTGCCGTGTACGAACCGCGGCCCTCATGGGCCGCCGGATTCGTGCGGCGTGCGCTCGAGTCCGATCCAGTCTTTGTAACCTCATCCCTCGTCCGGCCGTCGCGCGGACCCGTGGTGACGGCCGGACCGCGCTTGCGCAGCCTCTCGTCCGGCGTGCTCGCGTCGTTCGACGCAATCCTGATCGGGGCGCCCGAGGATCTGAGCGGCGCGGAGGTCGCCGCGCTGACCACGTTCTGCGAAGTTCGCGGTGGCGCCGTGGTGTTTCTTCCGGACCGGCGTCCATCAGGGCCATACGCGCAGGTCGTGTCATTGTCGGGCTTCGAGGAACTGCTCATCGAGAAACCCGTGGCGCTCACCGGGGGAGGGCCCGTCGGCGTCAGTGCATCAGAGTTCTCCGTGCCGCGTGGTCTCGGTCCCGGTGCCGATGTCGTGGCGTCGTTGAGTCAGCCGTCCGCAAGGCCGGTGATCGTGTCGCTGCCCCGCGGTAGAGGCCGCGTCGTCTTTTCAGGCGCGCTCGACGCGTGGCGGTTCCGCGCCGCCGGGGCGGACGAGGCGGCATTTGCCCGTTTCTGGACCGGAATCGTGGCAAACCTGGCGTCGTCTTCGCCCGCGCGCTTGTCGATCTCCGTGGACCCGGCGGTGGCCGCGCCAGGCGATCGCCTGATCGTGCGGGTGACGGTCGATTCCTTCGCCGCGCGCGGAGAGGGCCCAGGCGTGAGCGCATCGCTCGTGGCCGCGGACGGCTCCGAACAGTTTGTGCGACTGTGGCCCTTGGCGGAGGCAGGAGTATTCGAAGGCGAGGCGGTCGCATCGTGGGCAGGCGAGTACGACGCGCGCGCCACGGCAGGCGGCGACATGGCGGACACGCCGATGATCGTGGCGGACGACGTGCGCCATCCGCCCGCATACGACGAAGACGATTGGCGCGTGATTGCGGCAGCAACCGGGGGCGTCGTGGTGGACGCGACCGATCTCGCTCCGCTGCAGCGTCACCTGCGGGGCCTTGCTCGACGCGAGGCGCCGCGCACCATCCATCCGATGCGGTCCGGCTGGTGGGTCGTGCCTTTCGCGGGCGCGCTCTGCCTCGAGTGGGCCGTACGCCGCCGCCGGGGCGCACGGTGATCGACGCCTACGTCACATATCTGCGCGATGTGCGGCGGATGTCGCCGAACACGGTCGAGAGCTACGCGCGGGACCTGGGCCTGCTCGGCGCGTTCGCCGGGAAGCGAGGAGTCGAGGTGGACGCGCTGGAGCGTCAGGACCTCGAGGCGTTCGTACGCCAGCTGATGTCCTCCGGGCTGGCCCCGCGTTCCGTGGCCCGCGCGATCGCATGCATTCGCGGGTTCTACCGCTTTCTCGCGGTCGAGCGGAAGCGCGATCGCAGCCCGGCCGACGACCTGCGCCCCCCGAGGGCGTGGGCGGCGTTGCCGAAATTCCTATCGCTCGAGGAGGTCGATCGCCTGCTCGCGCAGCCCGACATCGCGACGCCCCGAGGCCTGCGCGACAAGGCCCTGATCGAAGTGCTCTACGCCACGGGTCTGCGGGTCTCGGAACTCGTGGCGCTCCGCGCCGGCGATCTCAACCTGGACGAGGGCTATCTGACCTGCATCGGCAAGGGCGACAAGCAGCGGATGGTGCCGCTCGGACAGGAGGCGGCCGAGTGGGTACGACGATACATCCGGGACGGGCGCACGGCGATGCTTCGCAGAAAAACGTCGCCGTGGTTGTTCGTGAACGCACGCGACGGCGGCCCGTTGTCGCGCGTGGGATTCTGGAAGGTGCTGAAGCAGTACGGCATCAAGGCCGGGCTCTCGCGCGACCTGAGCCCCCATGCACTCCGACACTCCTTTGCGACGCATCTGCTCGAGCGCGGCGCCGATCTCCGCATGATCCAGCTGATGCTCGGCCACGCCGATCTTTCGACGACGCAGATCTATACGCATGTGCTCGAAGCGAGGCTGCGCGCCGTGTACGACCAGTTTCACCCGCGAAAGTAGTCCTTGCCGCTGGCTCGGACTTCCAAAATGAACCCCCCGCCAGGCGTCGCGTCTATATACTCGTACTCACCCTGAACCTGGAGGCCGAATGGAACGCACGTTCTGGCAGAAGCTCGAAGGCACGACCGAGCAGGTCCTCGCGCAGTTGCGCCGGCTCGTGGACGAAGGCAGCATCCGCCGCGTCGTCGTCAAACAGCGAGGGAAGACCGTCGCTGAGTTTCCGCTGACGGCCGGGGTCATCGGCGCGGTCATCGCGCCCATCGCCGCCGCCATCGGTGTGCTCAGCGCCCTCATCGCCGACTGCACCATCGAGGTTGAAAAGACGGTACCCGAGCCCGAAACCACAGAGGTTCCCTGAACCTCCGAGCCCTGCTTTCGTGTTGCCCGGATCCGCCGAGACCTGCTATATTTGGCGGATTTGAAACGTGCGCCGCGACCACGCGGTGCGCCTGCTTCCTCGGAAATACCCGAGCAAGTTCCAGGAATACCCTGCGCAGTCGGGCACCGGTCCTACCGGTGCGCGCCCGCGCAGCATGAAGGAGATCGACACGCATGAGCCGTAAAGGCCGACACCTGTTTACGTCCGAATCGGTGACCGAAGGACATCCCGACAAGATCGCCGATCAGATATCCGACGCCATTCTCGACGCCATCCTCGCCCAGGATCCGGTCGGCCGCGTCGCGTGCGAGACGCTGGTCACCACCGGTCTCGCGATCATCGCGGGTGAGATCACGACGAACTGCTACGTCGATTTCCCGAAGATCGTCCGCGAAACCATCAAGGAAGTCGGGTACACGCGCGCGAAGTTCGGCTTCGATTCCGAGACGTGTGCGGTGCTGTCGTCCATCCACGAGCAGTCTCCCGACATTGCGCAGGGTGTGGACCCCGGCGGCGCGGGTGACCAGGGATTGATGTTCGGCTACGCGTGCACCGAGACCGAGGAACTGATGCCGCTGCCGATCATGCTGGCGCACAAGCTCGTGAAGGGGCTCTCGTGCGCACGGCGCGACGGTGTGATGGACTACCTGCGTCCGGATGGGAAATCGCAGGTCACGGTGGAATACGACGGCCACAAGCCGGTCCGGGTGGACACGGTCGTCGTGTCCACGCAGCACAGCGCGGACGTCTCGAACGACACGCTCCGCGACGACATCACCGAGAAGATCGTGAACCGCGTGATCCCCGAAGGGATGCGCGACAAGAACACCCGGATCCTCATCAATCCGACCGGCCGCTTCGTGGTCGGCGGCCCGCACGGCGATGCCGGAGTGACGGGCCGCAAGATCATCGTGGACACCTACGGCGGCGCGGCGCCCCACGGCGGCGGGGCGTTCTCCGGCAAGGATCCCACGAAGGTCGATCGTTCGGCCTGCTACATGGCGCGCTACGTGGCGAAGAACGTGGTCGCCGCCGGGCTCGCCGAGCGCTGCGTCGTGCAGCTCGCGTACGCGATTGGCGTCGCCGAGCCCGTGTCCGTGCTGATCGATACCTTCGACACGGGCGTGATCGACGATCAGAAGATCAGCGAGATCGTCCGCGCGCATTTCAAACTGACGCCGCGCGGGATCATCGAAGCGCTCGACCTGCGACGCCCAATCTACAGGAAGACCGCCGCGTTCGGTCACTTCGGCCGCACCGAACCGGAGTTCTTCTGGGAGCGCGTCGATAAGGCGCAGGCGCTCAAGGCGGAAGCGGGGATCGGATAGGCGTGCCACGAGTGCCAGCGGTGCCACGGGTGCTGGCTCGGGTGGGGTGATGCGGAGGTGTTTACTGGTGACGGCGGCCGTTCTGGTCGCCGTCATTTTTTTTCTGCTCGCGACGCTGCCGGCGGTTCCGCGGAGCGTCCCCGCGACGGTTGACGTCGATCTGCAACGCCGGACGGTGGCCGGCGCCTATCACATTCACAGCACGCGATCCGACGGGGCGGGGGGGAAGGACGCCATCGCGGCGGCGGCGGCGCGCGCGGGGCTGGCCTTCATCATCCTGACCGACCATGGCGACGGCACGCGGCCGCCCGACCCTCCGGTGTATCTGCACGGCGTGCTGTGCGTGGACGCGGTGGAGATCAGCTCGGACGGCGGCCATTACGTCGCGCTCGACATGCGGGCGTCGCCGTATCCACTCGGGGGAGAGCCGGCGGCGGTCGTCGAAGATGTCCATCGGCTCGGCGGATTCGGTATCGCGGCCCATCCGGACTCGCCGCGCGCAGAGCTTGCCTGGACCGATTGGACGGTTCCCATCGACGGAATCGAGTGGCTGAATGCCGACTCCGAATGGCGCAACGAGTCGCGGGTCGCGCTTGCGCGCGTGCTGTTCGACTATGCGCTCCGTCCCGGTCCGGCGCTCGCGTCGCTGCTCGATCGGCCCGAGGCGACCTTGGAGCGCTGGAACCATCTCGGCCTCCGGCGTCCCGTCGTCGGCCTGGCCGGCCACGACGCGCATGGAGGAATTGGACGCGGAGTGGAGGAGGGCGGATCACGGCGGACCGCGGTCGGCGGCATCCCGTCGTACGAGGCCAGCTTCCGATCCTTCAGCACGCGAGCCATACTTGAACGTCCGCCCACCGGAGACCCAGTGGCCGACGCCAGGCAAGTCCTCGATGCGATTAGGACGGGCGGCGTTTTTACGGTCATCGACGCGATCGCGAGTCCAGGGTTCCTCGACTATCGCGCGTGGCAGGGAGCTGAAACCACTCCGTCGGTCATGGGCTCGACATTGCCGGCCGGCGCCTCCGTCATCGCCGTCAACGCCTCGATGCCTCTTGGGGCCCAGTTGTTTATCGTGGGCGACGAGGGGGAGTCCGAACGGAGCATGACCGCGCCCTATGTCAGCGGCGTCGAGCCCGCCAGGGGCGCCCTGAGGGTGGAACTTCGTGTTCCCGGTCGGGCCGGAAGGTCCCCTGTTCCGTGGATCGTGAGCAACCCGATCTATTTTCTGGCCGGCGCCGCACCGGCCGGCGCCGCTCCCCCCGGCATCGCGCAGCCGGTCGTCGTGCCCCTCGCGCCAGACACTGGCTGGCACGTCGAGAAAGAGGCCGGATCAACCGCCACCGTGAAGTCGTCTGGATCGTCTGGATTCGAGGTGACGTTCGACTACGTCCTGCGTCCTGGAGAGCGGGTCAGTCAGTTCGCCGCGGCGGTCGCTGATGTCGGATACCGCGCGCCGAGGTTCAAGAGCGTGATGTTCTCCGCCGTTTCAGCTCAGCCGGTGCGCCTCTCGGTCCAACTGCGATATCCGCAAGGCGGGGGAGAGCGGTGGAGAAAATCCGTCTACGTCGATGCAATCCCGCGCGAAATGTCCGTCGCGGTTGATCAGATGATGCCTGCCGACCGCCAGAGCGGAGGCGCTCCCGACCCCTCCGCCGCAACCGCCCTGCTCTTCGTCGTCGATCTCACCAACTCCCGGCCGGGCGATTCAAACTCCATCCGGATCACCAACCTCCGATTCGCGCGGTAGGCCACAGCATCCGGTTTAGCTTTTTGGTTTCCGGTTTTGCAGCGACCAGCCCGGACTCGCCAGACTAGCATGCTAGTTAACTAGTATGCTAGTATACTAGTATGTTAGTTGACATAGACGCCTTCGACCCGAGGCCGGTGTATCGCCAGATCGCCGACGAAGTCCGCCGGTGCGTGTCACTGGGAATTCTGAAGCCGGACGAGGCGCTGCCGGCGGTGCGGAAGTTGGCGGGCGAGTTGAAAATCAACGCCAACACCGTCCAGCACGCGTACCGAACGCTGGAGCAGGAGGGGGTGGCCTGCGTGCGGCGAGGGCTTGGCACCTTCGTCACCCCTCGCGCCCGAGAGCACGCCAGGGGTAAACCCGGCGCCGTCGCACGGCAGATTGCCGAGCGGATGCTGCGTGAAGGATTTCGCCACGGGCTGCTCGCAAGCGACCTGATCGCGGCGTTACAGGATATTGCGTCCGGCCGGGGGAGAAGCTAGGCGGCGGCTGGGAGATGGGAGCTGAAGATTACGTCTTCGCCGTGAGCAGCAGGTATACCGCGCAGGCCGACACGATGATGTTGGGGGTCCATGCGGCCAGGACGGGCGGCAGGAGTCCCGCCTTGCCGATCGCGACAAACACGCTCATCACGACCCAGTAGGCAAGCGCGAGCACGATGCCGAGGCCTATCCCGTAGAGGGCGCCCCGCCGGCCCGTCGTCACGCCGAACGGAATGGCCAGCAGCGTCATTACGAACGTGACAAAGGGAAACGCGATCTTGCGGTGGAGGTCCACCTGCTGGGGGACCACGTTGGCGCCGGTTGCCGACAATTCCCTGACCGATCGACGAAGCTGGGCGACGGTCATCAGGTCCGTGTCGGTGTCTTCAGTCTTGAAGTAGTCGGGCGTCTCGATCGGTATCCGCTCCTGTGCGAAGGCGCGCCACGTCGCCGGTCCCGCGCCGAACTCCTGCGTCCAGCCTTTGAACGCCGTCCACTCGCCGCGGTATTCGGCCGTCGCCGCATGTGTCTGCGACGCAAGCCGCCAGGCGCCCGGGACGAGGCGATACACCGTCAGCGAGGTCAACGCGTCGCGGCGCGGATCGAAGAATCCGTAGTGGTAGATGCTGCCGTCGCGAGCGATGACCCACCGCCTGTTCAGCGGGTTGAAGGTCTTCGGCGGGCGCCCGCGAATCGCGTCGTCCATCGCCGTCGCCCTTCGGTTGGCGCGCGCGAGGATCTCCTGATCGAGCGAAAACAGGGCCGCGCTAAAGAGGAGCGAGAGCACGATCACGGGAAGCGCGATGCGGTACAGGCTGATGCCGCAGGCCTTCATGACCGTCAGCTCACTCGTCCGCGACAGCAGGCCGAACGTGACCAGCACGCTCAGCAACGCGGCGATCGGGATCACGTAATACACGAATTGCGGCGTTCCGTAGGCGAGCAACTGCATCACCATGCTGCCGGTCGCCGTGCCCTTGAAAAGCTTGTCGGAGGCATCGATGAACGTGGAAATGTAGAACAGGCCCATGAGCGCCAGAAACCCCAGCGCCACCACCCGCATATACATCCGGCTGACGTACCGGTCGAGGATGCCGGCCGACGGCAGGCGCAGTTGCGGAATGCGGACCACGACGACGACGCCCTTGCGGGTGCGGGCCTGTGCCGATGACGCGCCGGCCATGTTCGCACGCTCGACCGAGCCGGTCCAGCGCGCCGGGAGGTGCGGCACGACGAGCGGCACACTCACCGGCCAGGCGCGGCTCGAGAAGCGATCGCGCCAGATGAGTGCGGCCATGCCGAAGAGTCCGAGCAGGATGTTGGGCCACCAGCGGGCCAGATGGGCGGGCAGGAAGCTCGTCGAGCCCAGGCCCTTGGCGCTTTCAATCGCCCGATAATGCCCCTGGGTCTGCGATTCCGCCAGGTACATGACAACGTAATACGCGAAGATGACGCCGACGCCGATGACAAAGCCCCCCATCTTCCCGTCGCGGGCGACCGAGAGGCCGAGGGCGAGGCCGATGACCGCGAACACCAGGCACGCGGCCGGCACGGAAAACTTCTGCTCGATTTGAATGATTTCAGGGTGAGGCGACAACGCAGGCGTTCCCGCGAGCTTGGACGTCATGTCCTGACGCAGTTCCGATATGGTCTTTTCCGTCAGCCCGCGGGGCAGGTTCCCCTTCCGGAACACCATCTCCGGGTTCAGCGCCATCGTCAGGTCACCGGGGAAGCGGTAGGTGAGTGTCTCACCCGGCTTTCCCGTGGAATAGCGGGTGCCGTCGGTCAACACAAGGTCGACGCGCCGCTCGTCGCGATTGAGGACGAGGCGCCCGCGTGCGGCTAGAAAGAGTTCCAGCGCGTCGGGTTTGCTTGTGTTGGCGACCAGCACGTCCTTCCAGCCCACGCCGCCCTGCGGCACGTCGTGCGCGTAAAGTACCCAGCCCGGGAAGTCCTCGAAAAATACGCGCGGGCGCACATCGTTTTCGACCCGCTTGGCGATGACGTCGAACGTGATTTCCCTGAAGGTTTGATTCGCGTCCGGGATCGCCTTGACCATCACGTACATCGTCGCGGCGGCGGCGACCGTGGCCATGAGGAGGACGGGCCTGAGCAGCCGATAGGGGCTGACGCCGCAGGCCAGGAGTGCGACCGCTTCGCGGTCGGCGGACATCCGGCCGAGGCCAATGAGCAGGCCCGTCAGGAGCGCCATCGGAATCGTCAGGCCGAGGGCCTGCGGGATCAGGGTCAGGATGATGCGGCCGGCGACCTGCCAGGAGACCCCCTTGGCCACGAGCATCTCGAGGTCGCGCATGACCGGGGGAATTTCCAGGAGGAACGTGAAGATCACGAGCGACAGGAGGAACGGCGGAACGACTTCACGGATGACGTAGCGATCGAGGGTTCTGAGCATCAAGACTGCGGGTCCATTATCAGGACTTCGGAAGCGGAACGCAAAAACCATCCTTGCGCGGCGGGGAACGGTCAGGGCCCTTTGAGCCTAGGGCGACAGCCTTAGATAACCATCCGCGATCCGTGCACAGGCCACTTTTAAAGGGGTAATCCTTTGGGTCTGATAATGAGTGTTATGTTAACTATGGAGCGTCGCTTCGAGGTTTTTCGGCACAGGACCCGACCAAAACCCTGGAAGCTCGAAAACCTAAACCCGTTCTGGGTTACTGGGCCTTCAGCTCTTTGATAATCTCCTGGAGCGCGGAAATTACCTCATCACGGTCCACCCTGGACTTCGTGAATCGGAGCTGAAGCTTGAATGCCTTGGTGGGGGCTCTGTAGCTGAAGACGTAAGCCTTCGGACGGCCGGCTTTGGGCTTTGCGGTCTCTTTTCGAACGGCCTCACGCGTCGTGCCGCCGTCGCGGGCGATCTTTTCGATTAACGCGACCATTTTCTGTGGGTCGCCCTGCCTAACTATCTGTAATAACACGGACTTGGAGTGAATGTCGGCCAGCCGACAGAGGTTTTTGACCTCGTCGGGCATGTGGTTCAGGGTCAGGGACTCGGTAATCGCGGTCCGTGACTTCCCCAGCCGACGCGCCATGTCCTCATGTGTATATCCGCATCGATCCGCCAGGGACGTCAGCGCCTCCGCCTCTTCGAACGGCGTCAGGTCTTTCCGCTGGATGTTTTCGATGAGCGCGATCTCGATAATCTCGTTGTCGTCCACCTCGCGGATCACGATCGGGATCTCGCGGAGGCCGACCTGCACGGCGGCCTGATAGCGGCGTTCCCCCGCGACAATCTGGAACCGGCTGCCGCGCTGCCGCACGATGATGGGCTCGATAATCCCCTTCTCGGCGATCGACGCCATCAACTCCGAGAGGTCGCCCATGACCTGCCGCGGCTGGTTGGGATTGGGATCGAGCTGGTCGATCGGCACCATCCGCCCGATTGGCGCCCCGGCGGAGCTGGTCAGCGCTTCGACATAGTGTTCGTCGTGGCGCATGCGCACCGTTACCGGGAGTCCGCGTTTAGGCACGATCCATGACCTCCTCGCACAGACGGTAATATTCGGCCGCGCCGCTCGAATCCGGGGCAAAGGAAAAGATCGACTCCTTGTACGCCGGGCTCTCCTCCAGGCGGACGCTCTTCGTGATCACCGTCTTGAATACCTTGCTCCCGAAGACCTTGTCGATCTGCGAGCGGATGTCGCGCGCGAGCGCGGTGCGCTTGTCGTGCATCGTAATCACGACGCCGAGGATACGCAGATTCGGGTTGGCGCGCGCGCGGACTTTCTCGATGGTCTCGAGCAGGTCGTCGGTGCCCTCGAGTGCGAAGTACGAGGACTGGATCGGGATCAGCAGGTGCGTCGCGGCGACAAGCGCATTGACAGTCAACAGGCCCAGCGTCGGCGGACAGTCGATGACAATGTTCGGGTAGTCGGCTTGGATCGGCTCGAGCCTGTCCTTCAGGCGGAAATGCGCGTCAAGCTCCCCGACCAGTTTGGATTCCAGTTTCGCGAGCGCGATGCGTGACGGTGCGACCCAGAGGTTTGGCTGGGTGGACGGGACGATGACGTCCTTGAACGTGCAGTTGGGTTCTGCGATCGCGTCGTACACGCTCCGCGTGATTGTCGAAGAGTCCACGTACGACATCGTGCTGTTCGCCTGCGGGTCGAGGTCCACGAGCAGTGTCGGGCTGCCACGCAGCGACAGGGCCGCCGCCAGGTTAATGGCGGTCGTGGTCTTGCCTACGCCCCCCTTCTGATTGGCTATGGCGACGATCATCGGCTGAGTGAAGGAAATTTCACGGAAGGTGGGGCCATTGTAGAAAGCCCCCGCGAGGGTGTCAACAGGAAGGCTCTGGCGTCTCTACATCTTGTATTTTCCCATGTCGTCAGGATCCAGGCTCTCGAGCCACTTCTGCAGGCGCTCGGAGTCCCCCTTCTCGGGCGCGAAGTCCACGGTCTTGGCGTTATCGATCACGCTGTCCTCGACAAAGATCGGCGCCCGTGCACGCAGCGCCAGCGCGATCGCGTCGCTCGGACGCGCGTCGATCGCCATGGCTTCCCCATTCACCATCAGATAAATCAACGCGTAAAACGTGTTGTCCTTGAGATCCGACACGACGATCTTCTGGATGTCCGCCTTCAGGTCGTGGATGACGTTCCTGAGCAGGTCGTGCGTCATGGGGCGCGGCGTCGTGACGTTCTCGATCTGCAGCGCAATGGCGTTCGCTTCGAACATCCCGACCCAGATCGGCAGAACCCGCTGCTCCGCCTTGTCGCGCAGGATGATGATGGGCATGTTGGTGATCGGATCGACCATCAACCCCTTGATCGTCATTTCTATCTGCATATTTTATTCAGCTTTCAGTTGCCAGCTCCAGCTTCCCGCTCCCGGAAGCCTGTGCAACGCCGCGCCGCCACGTGCCGAACCTTGCAGAACCAGGTAGAACCCTGCAACCGAACCTGAAGCACCTAGATTTCCTCGCCCCGAAGGCTATACGGGTTCGCCGCAGTGACCCGCAAGGAAACGATACGCCCGATCCAGTCCGGTTGCCCCGAAAAATTCACGACGATGTTGCCGCTCGTGCGGCCCGAGAGCTCCCACTCGCGGCGCCGGCTGCGCGAGTCTACCAGGACGTCCACGGGCTGGCCGATCATCCCGGCGAAGAGTTCCCCCTGGATGTCCCGCTGCCGCGCCTGCAGGGTGACGATCCGCCGCGTCTTCTCGTCCTCCGCGACATCCTCGGGCATGCGTTTCAGCGCCAGCGTGTTTGGCCGCTCCGAGTACTTGAACGAAAACATGCTGTGATACCGCACCGCCTCGGTCAGCGAGAGCGTGTCCGCGAAGTCCGCGTCTGTTTCCCCGGGGAAGCCAACAATCATATCGGTCGATATCGCGATGTCCGGCATGGCCTCGCGCAGTTGCGCCACCAGTTCCAGGTATTGTTCGCGAGTATGCCGTCGTCGCATGGCAGCGAGGACGCGGGTCGAGCCGGACTGCGCCGGAAGGTGCAGGTGGCGGCAGACCGCGGGAAGGTCGCGCATGGCCGCGATCATGCGCTGGGTGACGTGCCGCGGATGCGGGCTGGCGAAACGAATCCGCCACAGGCCGTCTATCCCGTTCAGCCGCTCGAGCAGCGACGCGAAGTCGCACGAGGGATCGTCTGGCGCCTGGTAGTGGTTCACGATCTGGCCGAGCAGCTGAACTTCCCGTGCGCCGGTCGCCACCGCATGGCGTACCTCGGCGAGAACGTCCGCCACCGGCCGCATCCGCTCGTGGCCGCGAGTGTAGGGCACCACGCAGAACGCACAGAACTCGTTGCATCCCTCGATGATCGTCACGTATGCCTTCACCGGGTCGCTCCGACGCGCGATTCCCAGCGGAAACGACACGTCGTCCACGGGATCAATCGCGACCGCGGCCCCGCCTCGGCTGAACGCGGGTCGGGCAATCCTCTCGTTGACGAGCATGGCCAGGCGTTTCAGATTCTGCGTGCCCACGATGATGTCCACTGCCTTGGAACGCCGTAGAATCTGCGATCCTTCCTGCTGCGCCACGCACCCCGTGACGGCGACGACCGGGCGGATGCCGTCAGGGTCGTCCAGGGACATCTGACGGATCTCCCCAAGCCGCGTGAAGAGTTTCTCTTCGGCGCGCTCCCTGACGCTGCAAGTGTTAATCACGATCACGTCGGCATCGCGGTCGTCCGGCGTCGCCTCGTAGCCCGCCTGCTCGAGGAGACCGGCCATCCGTTCCGAGTCGTGGATGTTCATCTGGCAGCCGAATGTTTCGATGAGGTATTTTCGAGCCATCGGTAAGTTGAGCTGACTTTCGCTTTTGCTGTTTGTTCGCTTTCGCTTTCGCCCCGGCGTGAAAGGCGGAACCGAGACCCGCTAGTTCTTGCTCCGTTTACTCCGCTGACTCCCGGAGCGGACAGCGAGCATGTCGCGAGCGCTGGCCAGCACCGCGGCAGAGACGTCCGCGCCGCCGATCATGCGCGCGAGTTCCTCTTCCCTATCCGAACCCTCGACCCGCGTGACCTTCGTGAGGGTCCGTCCATCGCGCACGCTCTTCACAATACGGTAGTGTGTCTGGCCGTAGCCGGCAATCTGCGGAAGGTGCGTAATGCACAGGACCTGAAACCCCCGGCCAAGGCGCTGGAGGCGCGCCCCCACGACGTCGGCGACCGCCCCGCCGATCCCCGCGTCCACCTCGTCGAAGATGAGGGTCTTGCCAGGGGCGTCGGTGGAGGCCAGCGTCTTCAGCGCGAGCATCACCCGTGAGAGTTCCCCGCCGGAGGCGATTCGCGCGAGCGGCTTGAGGTCTTCGCCGGGATTCGGGGAGATGTAGAACTCTCCCTGCTCCAGGCCGCGGTCCGACCAGTGGGCCTCGTCGTCCGCGGCGACGAACCGGACGTCGCAGCGCGTGCGGTTCATCGCGAGATCGGCCAGCGACTTCTCGAGCGCGCGTGAAAACTCGGTGGCCGCCGCGCGCCGCTTGTCCGAGAGCAGCCCAGCGGCGCGCACGAACGCCTGGCGGGTGCGCTCGAGCTCCCGGTCGAGCGCCGCCGCGCGTTCTGTCGCGTGCTCGATGTCGTGCAGCTCGCGGCGAAGCTGATCGCACCGGCGCATCACCTCATCCAGCGTCGGACCATGTTTCTTCTTCAGGCGATCCAGCAGCGCGAGCCGATCCTCGACCTCCTGGAGGCGCGCCGGGGACGTGTCGATGGCCCCGGCGTACGACCGTAGAAAGAACGCGAGATCCTCCAGCTGCGATTTGACCGAGGTGCGCGCGTCGAGATACGGATCGAAGCGTCCGTCGAGCGCCGCGAGATCCCCCAGCTTCTTCCACACGTTTCCGAGTGCTGGAAGCGCAGCCTGATCCCCTTCGTAGAGCGAGTCGTAGGCTTCCGCGCACAGGCGCTGCAGCTTGTCTGCGTTGGCCAGCACCTGCCGCGTCGCGGCCAGCTCGCCGTCTTCGCCTGGCTGCGGCGCCACGCGTTCGATCTCCGCGAGCTGGAACGACAGGAAATCCGCGCGGGACGCCTTCTCGCGTTCGCCGGTCAGCAGCCGATCCCGCTCGGTCCGGACATCCTGGAGCGCCGTGAACGCCGCCGCGACCGCCCCGCGCTCCGCCGCCGCGCCCGCGAATTCGTCGAGCAGGTCGAGGTGGGCCGCCGGATCGAGGAGCCGTTGGTGCTCGTGCTGCCCGTGGAGATCGACGAGGCCGCCGCACAATTCGCGCAGGGCTGTGCTCGTCACGAGCGCGCCGTTCACCGAGGCGCGGCTGCGTCCCAGTGCTGACACCTCGCGACGGACGATCACTTCCTTCCCGGCAGGGTCCTCGAAGATTGCCTCGACCGACGCGCTGTCCTCCCCCGTCCTCACCATGTCGGCCGATGCACGCCCCCCGACGAGCAAACCCACGGCGCCAACGAGAATCGATTTCCCCGCCCCCGTTTCGCCGGTGAGCACGGTAAGCCCAGGCTCGAATTCCAGCTCGAGCTGGTCAATGACGGCGAGATGACGGATGGAAAGAAAGCGCAGCATGGGCCAGAAGTACAATCTTATCAGATGTTTGACAGCGTACTGGGGGCGTGTTACTCTTGCCGGAACCTGCGCTGTCCCAGCGGCGCGCCATACTCACGCAGCGGAGGCATGTTTGCGCACGCCTGGATACTACGCCCTTGCGCTGTACGCGCAGGGCGATGGGCCGGCACCTGGGGCCGGCGACGTCAACACCGACATCGTCTACCTTGTCACCCACTCCAGCCCGGTCGCGAAGATCGTGCTGGTCATCCTGCTGCTGTTTTCCGCGGTGTCGTGGGGCATCATCCTTTACAAGTTCTGGCAGTTCGGCCGGTCGTCGCGGCAGTCCTCCACGTTTCTCGACATCTTCCGAAAGAGCAGCAAGTTCTCCGAGGTGCAGGCGGTCTGCCGCACGCTCTCTGAAAGCCCGCTCGTGGGCCTCTTTCAATCGGGCTACACCGAGCTCAATTCGCAGCTTCGTTCGGGAAGCACGGCCGACGCGGCCAAGCCATCCCCTGCCGCGGGACGTCCAACCCTCAAGAGCCTCGACGCCGTGGACCGCGCATTGCTGCGCGCGACGACGGTTGAAATGATGAAGCTCGAGCGCCGCGTGACGTTCCTCGCGACGACCGCGAGCATCACGCCCTTCATCGGCTTGTTCGGAACGGTGTGGGGGATTATGAGCTCGTTCCAGGGCATCGGGGCTCAGGGCTCATCCAGCCTTGGCGTCGTGGCACCGGGCATTGCCGAAGCGTTGATCGCCACGGCGGCCGGACTCTTCGCCGCGATACCGGCGGTGTATTTCTACAATCACTTCACGAATCGCGTGAAATACTTCGCCGCGGAGATGGACGATTTCTCGCTAGAGTTCCTGAATATCTCGGAGCGGAATTTCACATGAGGGGCGGCTCGCGGCGCGCACCCTTTCAGGGCAGCCGGGAGGCAGGGCTGACACCCTGCCCTGCGTGCTGTGGTGCCACCACCTCGAGTGAAGAGGATTCAAGCGGTTGAGAGACTCATAAGTGGCGAAGGTTCACCAGACAACCGGTTCGAACGGTGCGCGTCGCGGGCGCTCGGCCCGCGTATCGACCACGCTCGCGGAGATCAACGTCGTGCCGCTCGTGGACGTGATGCTCGTACTGCTCATCATCTTCATGGTGACCGCGCCGATGATGCAGCAGGGGCTGCAGGTGAACCTGCCCCAAGTGCGCCGGTCCACCCCCGTGACCGCCCAGCCTGTCTACGTCACGGTGCCGGCCGATTTCAGCCGGACACGAACGGTACAGCTCGACAAGGACAGCGTGAAGATCGATTTTCTTCAGGAGCGCGTCCGCCAGGCGATCCTGACGCGCGACGACAAGTCGGTGTTCATTCGCGCCGATGGGGCCGCGACGGTGCAGGACATCGCGACGGTGATGGACAAGCTCAAGGAGGGTGGCGTCGAGAAGGTTGGCTGGATGACGAAGCCGGTCGGGCGATAATCGCATGCACGAGGCCGTCAGCGATATTCTGATCGAGCGTGCGCGTGAAACGGACGGCGTCAGCCGGATGGTGCTGGTGTCTCTCTTCGCCCACGCCGCACTGATCGCCGTGCTTGTCGTCATGCCCACGAGGTGGCGCTCGTCTTCGATGTCGGCGGACGTGACGCCTATGATGATTACGCTCAGCGGCGGGACGGGGCCCGATGCCGGGGGCATGACGCCCATATCGGGCCGCCCGGTGCAGGTGGAGGCGCCGACGGAAGCGAGGCCCGCCACGATTGCGCCGCCGGCGCCCAAGGCCCCTGAGATGGTCGCGCCTGAGCCAACGGCCAGACCTGTCGCGAAAACGCCGGCGAAGGTCGAGAAACCGGTTGAGAAGTCGTCCGCGCGCAAACCCACGAGCGGACCGGAAATCAAGGCCGGCGACGCCCGCGCCGACACGGGCGGCGCACCGATTCCGTTCGGCGGGCTGACCCGGCCGTCGGGCGGCGGCACACCGAACAACGGCGCGTACACGGACTACGCGAATTTCTGCTGTCCCGCCTATCTGAACCAGATGACGGACATGATCAAGAAGAACTGGACCCAGAACCAGGGGGCGTCTGGGCAGGTGCAGATGAAGTTCACCATTCGACGAGACGGGCTGATCACGGACGTGCTGGTCGAAAAACCGAGCGGCATCTCGCTGCTGGATCTTGAGTCACAGCGCGCGATTCTCAAGACGCGCATGCTGCCGGCGCTGCCGCGCGAATTCACCGAGAACTCGCTTACCGTTCACTTGATTTTCGAATACCACCGCTGATGAGGCATATGCGAATTCTCTCGACCACCATGCTCGCGGCGTCGGTTGCGCTCGCGCTCCAGGCACAGGGACAACCGCCCGCTGCTCCGCCGCAAAGCGGTCCCCCGCGACAACCGTCGGAGATTTCCCTCACGATCAACGGCGCGCCCGGTCTGCCTCCCAAGTACGCCGTGCCGGATTTCATCGCGTTGACCAACGACGCGGAGACCGTCGCGGCGGCGAAGACCATCGGGCAGGTGCTCTGGGACGATCTCAACTTCGAACGCGAGTTCTACCTGATTTCCCGCGACACGTACCGCACGATTCCACCGGCCACGTCCATCGACAATGTCCCGCTCGACCAGTGGAAGCAGCTCGGCGCCGACGGCCTCATCATCGGGACCGTCCGGAAGACGGCGACCGGCGTGGCCGTGCAGGTACGGCTGATCGAAGTCTCGAGCGGGCGCACCGCCTTGGCGAAGGAATACAGCGGCTCGCTGAAAAATCCGCGCCTGTACTCGCACACCGCGTCCGACGAGATCCATCTGCAGCAGCGAAGCCTGCGTGGCGTCGCGCGGACCAAGCTGGCTTTTTCCTCCGATCGCGACGGCGAACGCATGAAGGGGCCCGTGGCCGATCGCGGGATCTCGAATATCTACATCTCCGATTACGATGGCGCGAATCAGACGCGGGTCACCGCAACGCGGGCCCTCGACATTACCCCCGCGTGGTCTCCCGACCGCACGATGATCGCCTACACTTCGTTCCGCAGCAATTTCCCGGACATTCTCGTTCAGTACATCAACGAATTGCGTGTGCCCTTCAAGCCGGCGAACGGCTCGGCGGAACGGCAGAACTACCTGCCCGCGTGGTCGCCTGACGGGGTGAAGCTGGCGTTCATGTCGAACCGTGACGGCAACCCGGAAATCTACGTGGTGAATCGCGACGGCACGGGGCTGCGGCGGCTGACGAACCATCCAGAGAACGACGTCACGCCGACGTGGTCGCCGACCGGCAATCAGGTCGCGTTCACGTCGAATCGGACCGGCGCGCCGCAAATCTGGATCATGAACGCGGACGGCTCGGAACCGCAGCGCATCACGGGAGAGTCCTGGTGCGACAGGCCGACGTGGTCGCCGGCGCCCTTCAACGAGATTGCGTATGCATCGCGCACCGGCGCCGGGTTCGACATCAAGATTTTTGATTTTGCGACACGCAGCGCCCGCGCCGTCACCGACGGCATCGGCAGCAATGAGAGCCCGGCGTTCTCGCCGAACGGACGCCACGTGGCGTTCACCTCGACGCGCGCGGGGAAGGAGCAGATTTTCGTGATCGATCGCGACGGAAAAAATCTGCGGCAGGTCACGAGGACGGGCATGAATCGGTATCCGAACTGGTCGCAGTAGGGTTTAAGGGGTAGGCGCAGCCCTTCAGGGCTGCCCGTGGACAGAGAGCTGAGAAGACGATGAGACAGAGACGTGTTGTGTTGGTAGTGGCGCTGATGACGCTTGTGGCGGTCGGTGCATGCGCGAAGAAGAAGCCGCCGGTGGCGCGGCCGGCGGCTCCCCCGCCGCCCTCGGCCGGTTCGACCACGGGGGGCCGTCCGCCGGCGCCGCCCGAGCCGGTGCGCGAGCCGGTGCCCGTGCCCGCGGAGCCGATCGTGTCCGACACGCTGTCCACCACGGACATTGACGCGCTGAACCGGAATTCACCGTTCCAACCGGTGTTCTATGGCTACGACCAGGACGGGATCGACGCGGTGGGCCAGCAGTCGCTCAACGCGAATGCCGATCTGATGAAAAAATACCCGGCATGGATCGTCACCATCGAAGGCCATTCCGACGAGCGCGGCACGGCGGAGTACAACCTGGCGCTCGGCGAACGGCGGGCCATCGCGGCACGCAATTACCTGGTGTCGCTCGGCATTCCAGCCGATCGCCTGCGCACAGTCAGCTACGGCAAGGAATTCCCGTTCGAGCCGGGCCACGACGAAGGCTCGTGGTCGAAGAACCGCCGCGCGCATTTTGTCGTGACGAGTAAGTAGCCGGCGACGTTGTAGGTTTTGGGTTTTTGGTTGTCGGGGTTCGAGGTTTCAGGTTCTGGCTGTGACGGTCCACGTGCTCGAGAGGAACGAACGATGAAGCGAACGGCATGGGCGGTAGGTGCGGCGTTGTCGCTGGTGGTGGCCGGCGCAGCTCCGGCGCACGCGGCCGACAAGGTACACCAGCAGCTGATGGCGGAAATCCGGATGCTCCAGGAGCAGCAGCAGCAGCTCCAGCAGATGCTGGGCGGGCTGGCGGACACGTTGAAGGTCGTCACATCGAAGCTCGACGACCAGACCGGCGCGGATCGGAAGGCGTTTGCCGATCAGAAGCTGCTCATCGACAGCGTGGCTGAAGGCGTGCGCGTGCTGCGCGAAAAAGCGGACGACACGAACGTGCGGCTCTCGACGGTGTCGCAGGAGCTCGAAGCCGTCCGCCAGGCCCTGGCATCGATTCCGTCCTCTACGGCCGCGGCCGGGCCAGGGCAGGATCCTGCCGCTCCCGGGCCCGAACCCGGCGCCGCCCAGCCCGGCGCCGCGACGGCGCCGCCCGTGTCCTCGGCCGGTCCCGCCCCGCTCATTTCGCCGCAGCGGATGTTCGACAACGCGTACAGCGACTACACCGCCGGCCAGTATGATCTCGCGATTAACGGGTTCAACGCGTTCATCTCGAGCTTCCCGCGCTCCGACAAGGCAGACGATGCGCAGCTGAATATCGGGAATGCGTATTACTCGTCACCCGGCGGCGGCAGGTACCGGGAGGCGGTCGAAGCGTTTCAGAAAGTAATCACGAACTACGCGCAGTCCGACAGCGTCCCCATCGCCTACTACAAGATGGGGCTCGCCTACACCGAACTGCGCCAGTTGGATCTCGCGCGCAAGGCGTTCGAAACCGTGATTCAGAAGTACCCGACCGCCTACGAAGCCATTCTCGCGAAGCAGCGGCTTGATGGGCTGAAAGGGAAATAGTGGTTCTAAAAAGGAATATCGTCGTCTGTCAGTTCTGAGACGGGCTCGCCCATCGGTTCTTCCGAGGGGGCGGACGCGCCGCGGGTCTGCGGCCGGGCGCCGCCGCCTCCGCCTCCGCCAAGGAGCACAATCCGATCGCCGCGGATCTCGGTCGTGTAGCGCTTGTTGCCGTCCTTGTCGTCCCACTGCCGCGTCTGCAGGCGCCCCTCGACGTAGATCTGCTTCCCCTTCGTCAGGTATTCGTTGAGGCTTTCGGCCGTCTTCCCCCAGAGGACGATGCGGTGCCACTCGGTTTTCTCCTGGCGCTGCCCCGCTTTATCGTTCCAGATTTCGGTTGTCGCGAGGTTCAACGTCGCCACGGGAGAGCCTCCTGGCGTGTATCGCAACTCGGCATCACGCCCGAGATTCCCCACGAGGATGACCTTATTCACACTGCCCATTCCCACAATCCTTTCTCGACCGCCGATCGCACATGTAGCAAGAGCCCAGCCATTCTGTGGTGCCGGGCTTTTCGCGTCAATGCCGAAATATGTTGCAGCTTCTGCGCGCGCAGCCGCGAGCGAGATCGCGGAGAAAATGCAACCACGGAGACGCGGACACAACGCCGGCAGTATCCCGGTGGTTCTCTTCCTTCGCGATCCCCCTGGCCTCCCTGATTCAATTACGTCGTCCGCCCGTACCGATCTTCCAGCCGCACGACGTCGTGCAGTTCAGGCGTCGAGACTTCGAAGACATCGCAGTCGGTGATCGCCGTCATCCGATGAACGGTCTTCGGCGTGACGTGGACCGCCTCTCCTGGCTTCATCTCGCGCGCGACGAGCGCCTCGCCTTCCTTGATCTCGAACAGCATCCGTCCAGAGGCGAGATAGATCGTCTCGTCCTTCTGATTGTGGTACTGCAGGCTGAGGGCGTGCCCGGCCGTGATATGAATCACCTTGCCGACATAGCGCTCCGTCTTCGCCCAATGCAGCTCGTAGCCCCACGGCTTGTCCACCCGCGTTACCTGATCCGACACATGGTCTCCTTCGTTGAAAGCAGGGTACGACTCTCAGCGTTCGACATTCTGTTTTTCCGGCGTGCGCGCACCAGGCGACCGGAAATTGATGAGCAATTGTTCAACCTCCGCCGCCGTGCGCGCGCGGACCGCGCGGGCGGCCACGCTCAGGGCGTCGCGCGCGCGCACGCTGCGAATGGCCTGCTTCGCCAGCGGAATGGCTGTCGGCGCCATGCTGAACTCCGTCAGTCCGAGGCCGACGAGCAGCGGCAGCACGAGGGGGTCGGCAGCCATCTCGCCGCACACCGATACGGGAATGCCGCGTCGCTTCGCCGCGCGGGCGACCATTCGCAGCATGCGGACGATCGCCGGATGCAGCGGTTCGTACAGGCTCGACACCCGGTCGTCCGTGCGATCCACGGCGAGGCAGTACTGAATCAAATCGTTGGTCCCGATGCTGAAGAAGTCGGCGTGCTCCGCCAGCAGATCGGCCGTGAGCGCCGCCGAGGGCACTTCGATCATCACGCCGATGGGGACCGGCGGCACCGTCTCGCCGCGGCTCCGCAGCGTCTCGGCGGCCCGGATCACCGCCGCGCGCGCGTCGCGCAGTTCCTCCACCCCTGAAACAAACGGGAACATGATGCGGAGCGGGCCGTGCGCCGCGGCGCGTAGAAGCGCCAGCAGCTGCGACTGGAACAGGTCGTCCATCGCAAGGCTGAGGCGGACGCCCCGCAGCCCGAGAGGGGCCCGGGCGCTGTCGCTACCCGGGCGCTCCAGCGGCAGCTGGGATTCGCTGACGTCGAACGTGCGGATCGTGACGCGCCCGGGGGCCATGCTGTCCACGAGGCGCCGGTAGGCCTCGAACTGCGCCTCCTCGGTCAGTGCGGCGTACCCGCCCCACGCGAGGAGGAACTCCGATCGGAACAGTCCGATGCCGTCCGCGCCCGCTTCGCGGGCCCGCACGGCGTCGTCTGGCGACTCGATGTTGGCCTCGAGTCGGATTTGCACGCCGTCCTCGGTGACGGGCGGCAGCCGCCGGTATTCGTCGAGCGACTGCTCGTAGATCTGCCGGCGCTGCTGCCGGCCTCGGACGTGCTCGAGGGCGGCGGGATCGGGGTCCACGAACACCTCGCCCGTGGCGCCGTCCACGGCCAGCAGGGCGCCAGGCGCGATCAGGCTGGTCGCATCGCGCAGGCCGGCGACGGCCGGAACGCGTATGGACCTCGCAAGGATGGCCGTGTGATACGTCCAGCTTCCGGCGTCGGTGACGAAGGCGGCAAAGCGCTGCCAGTCGAGTTGCGCGATCACCGAGGGTGTCAGCTCGTCGGCGACCAGGACGAGTGGTCCTTCAAGGTCCTTGAAGACCTCGAGCGGATCGCCGTCGGCACGCAGATTCATGCACAAGCGCCCGACGACGTCGCCGACATCTCCCTGACGCTCCCGTAGATACGCGTCCTCTCCCTGATCGAACAGCGCGGAGATCTCGGCGAGCGCGCGCTCCAGGGCCGAGCCGGCGTTCAGCCGCTCGGTGCGAATGATGTCCGCCGCCCGCTCGACGAGCATCGCGTCGTCCAGCATGAGGAGCTGCGCATCGAAGAGGTACGCGTGGTCGGCGCCGGCCGAGATGGCGATGCGCTGGCGGATTTGCTGCAACTGGGTGCGTGACCGCTCGCGCGCCTGGGTGAGCCGATCGAGCTCGCGGCCCACGCGGCCGGGAGCAATCCGGAACCGCAAATCGCGCGCGCCCCGCTTGAGGACGAGCGCCTTGCCGATCCCGATGCCGGGCGACACGCCGAGTCCGATCAGGCGCATGGCGCCTCGTCCAGGCCGCGCTCGATGAGCGCGCAGAGCGCAGCCACCGCGGCCTCCTCGTCGGGACCATCGGCCGTGATCGCGATCTCGTTCCCACGCGCCGCGGCCAGGAGCAGCAGGCCCATGATGCTCTTGCCGTCCACCTCGCGTCCGCCGCGTCTGACGCGGATCCGGCAGGAAAAACCGCTCGCGGCGTGGACGAACCGCGCCGCGGCACGCGCGTGAAGCCCGAGGGGGTTCAGGATGGTGACGGCGCAGCGCGTCACGCCTTTTCGCCCTTCAGCAGGTCTGAGGCGACCCAGATGGCGTTCCGCCCGTGTTCCCGCATCTCGCGCGCCAGCGACCCGAGATCCGCCGCCTTCTGCGGCCGCGCGAGCTTGAGGAGCATGGGCAGGTTGACGCCGGTGATGACTTCCACGTGCGCGCTGACGAAGGTGACCGCGAGATTCGCCGGGGTGCCGCCGAACATATCGGTCAGGACCAGCACATCCGACGGCCCGTCGTCGGTGCCCCCCGACGACTCCCACACGCGCGCGATCGCGGCGCCGATCCCCTCGCGCGCATGGTCGACATCCTCGTGCCATCCGATCGACACCGCCGCGAAATGCGGCAGATCCCCGACGATCATCTCCGCGGAGTTCACCAGCTCGGTGGCCAGCTGTCCGTGCGTCACGACGACGATCCCGAGTTTCATGGCAACCTGAAACTGAAACAGCACCTAATACCGAAAACCCGAAACCTACAACCGACCCGGTCTCACCAGAGTCACTCATTCGCAATATCGCGGTGCTTCACCCGCAAACGGACGCCGGGAATCCCCGACAACCCTTTCCTGAGCGCCTCGGCGATGGCGACGGACCGATGCCGGCCGCCGGTGCAGCCGATGCCGATCGTGAGGTACGTTTTTCCTTCGTGCACGTACTGGGGAACCAGGAACTTGAGCAGGTTCAGCGTGTGGTCGAGAAACTCGTGCGTGGCGGCGGATCGATCCAGGTAGCGCACGACCTCCGGGTCGCGGCCCGTGAACGGCCGGAGCGAGGGCACGAAGTGCGGATTCGGCAGGAACCGGACGTCGAACAACAAGTCCGAATCGACGGGAATTCCGTGCTTGAACCCGAAGCTCAGGATCGTGACGACCAGCTGCGCACCGGGCGAGCCGCCGGCCGCGACGCCGGTGAACACGTGCCGCAGCTCGTGCACCGTCATCTCCGAGGTATCCACCACGTGGTCGGCCAGCTTGCGAATGGCGCGCATCGCCTCGCGTTCTTCGCGGATGCCCTCGATGGCCGACCGGTCGGGCGAGAGCGGATGCGGCCGTCGCGTTTCGCTGAACCGCCGCACCAGCGCCGACTCCGCAGCTTCGAGAAAAATCAGCGCCGGGTTCAGGTTCTTGCGCGCCTTCAGGCGCCGGTACACCCGGGGGAACTCCTTCAGCATCTTCCCCTCGCGCACGTCCACGACAACGGCGGCGCGGGAGATCTCGGTGCCGGCCCGCAGCGTCAGCTCGGCGAGCATCGGCAGCAGCGTGACCGGCAGATTGTCCACGCAGAAGTACCCCAGGTCCTCGAGCGCGCGGATGGCCTGGGACTTTCCGGAACCGGACAGCCCCGTGAGGACGACGAACCGGGAGGTGACCGCGGTCCGCGCGGCGCGCCTCGCCGCGTGACGCTTCTCGCGCATCAGAGGTCTTCGCCCCCGTCGATGTCCGCCGGCTGGCCGGCGAGCCGCTCGTTCAGGCGGGTGACCAGCCGCCGCGCGGCGTGATGGCCGCGGGCGCGCAGCAACTGGTTGCGCGCGGCGACCTCCACCAGGATCGCGACGTTGCGCCCGGGGGCGACCGGCATCCGGATCATGGGAATCCTCGCACCAAGCGCCTCATAGAATTCGTCGTCGAGGCCGAGGCGATCATACTCCCGGCCGTGCTCCCAGCGTTCCAGTTGCACGACCAGTTCCACGCGCTTCGACGGCCGCGTGGACGCGACGCCAAAGAGATCCTGGACGTTGATCAGGCCCAGTCCGCGGATTTCCATGTGATGCCGCGTCAGCTCCGGACACGTGCCGATCAGGAACGACTGCGCGCGGCATCGCAATTCCACCGCGTCGTCCGCGACGAGGCGGTGCCCGCGGACGACGAGGTCGAGCGCGCATTCGCTCTTGCCGATTCCGCTTTCGCCGATGACGAGCACGCCGAGCCCGAGGATGTCCATCAGCACGCCGTGCACCACGCCGCGGGCCGCCAGGTACGTGTCGAGCACCGCGGCCAGGCGCGACATCGCCTCCGGGGTCGCCGCGCGCGAGCGCAGAAGGGGGACGCCCGCGCGATCGGCCTCCGCGACGGTTTCCGGCGGCGGGGTCGCGCCGCCCGTGACGAGCAGGCACGGCAGCTCGTGGCTGAACACGCGGCGCAACGCCTCGCCACGCTCGGCGGCGGTGAGCGTTTCGAGGTACCGCACTTCGCTTAGTCCAAACACGAGGACCCGGCCAGGACGCAGGTACGCGTCGAAACCTGAGAGCGCGAGGCCGGTCTTCTGGGTGTGGGGGATCGTGATGCGCCGCTCGAGACCGGCTGCGCCGGCGAGGAGCTCGAGATCGAGCGTGCGGGAATCGGCCAGATCGCGCAGGACCGTCGCAACGGTGACGCCCCTCGGCTCGGCAGTCTCAGTCATCGCTGCGGACCGGTGCTGATCTCAATCCGGCTCGATCAACCCGAGGTTGCCGTCCTTGCGGCGATACAGGATGCTCACGGCGTCGGTCTCCGCGTTGCGAAAGACCACGAACGAATCGCCGGCCCCGTCCACTCTGAGCGCCGCATCCTCGAGCGACATCGGCTTCACGGCGTAGCGTGTCGCCCGCACGATGCGCGGCACGGGCACGGTGTCAACCGCCGCAGCCCCTCGCACGACGCGCGCTCCGGCCGCAGCGCGCTTGCGGCCTTCCCACTTCCCTTTCAGTTTCTGCGCCTGTTGCTCGATTTTTTCGGTCGCCTGCCGCACCGAAATCGCCCACACGGTGCCCTCGCCGTTGCCGCGTAGCACGTGATCGCCACGGGTGTGGACGGCAATCTCGGTGCGCAGCCGGAACTTCTCCTTGGTCAGCGTGATGATGGCGGAAACCGCGGCGTCGTTGAGCAGACGTTCGAGGCGGGCGAGCCGTTTCGCGATCAACTGCCGGACGGGAGCGGTGATCTCCACGTGCCGGCCGGTTATGTCGAGTCTCATATCGAAAGCTGCCAGCTCCGGGCTAAAAAAGTACTTTTCTCTGGTTGGACGTCGAGATTTTCAGCTCCTCGCGGTACTTGGCAATCGTGCGCCGTGCGAGCATCAGCCCCTCCTTCTGCAGGATGCTGACGATCTTCGAGTCGCTCAGCGGCTTGCGCGGATCCTCGTTCTCGATAATCTTGCGGATCCGCTGCTTGATCGTGACCGACGACACGCTCTCGCCGTAGGAGCACCCTGCCCTTCGCGACACTTGCACCGCACTGCCTGCCCGAAGGGCGTAGTGCATTTCAGGTGAGCACCCCTTTAGGTGCTTCCCCGCTGGGGAGAGGAATACCTTGAAACATTATGGAAACACGTTATCGTATTCATCCAATCATTTTGAAACGCGCAAGAGAAATGCGGCATCCGCAAACGCCTGCCGAAACCACACTTTGGCGCGCCATTCGTAACCGCAATCTCGGATATAAATTCCGCCGCCAGCATCCGATCAATCGTTTTATTATCGATTTCTATTGTGCGCAGGTAAAGTTATGCATTGAGCTTGATGGCGAATCGCATCTTGAGGCTGACCAAATGGAATACGATGCCGCGCGAACCGAATTTTTGGAATACCTGGGATATAAGGTGATACGTTTTACAAATAACGATGTCCGCTATACGCTCAATGCGGTAGTGGAT
>JANNHC010000006.1:0-3537 GCA_031404215.1 Acidobacteriota bacterium | reverse complement strand
CGGGCCGCGCGCTGAATCCGGGTCTCCAGTCGTTCGTCTTCACGGATCTCAAGACAGGTGTGCCGCGCGAAACCGGCTTCCAGTACGGAGATCTGAATCACCTGCAGTTCAATCCCGTCGATCCCAACCTGCTGCTGTTCTGCCATGAAGGCACATGGCACGAGCTCAATCGGACGTGGACCATCCGCACCGACGGCAGCCAGGTGCGGCTCGTCCACACGCGCACGATGGACATGGAAATCAACGGCCACGAGTGGTGGAGCTGGGACGGACAGACCGTGTGGTTCGATCTGCAGACGCCGCGCAGCCAGGTGTTCTGGATCGCCGGCGTCAACGTCGAGACCGGCAAGGCCATCCGCTACCGGGTCGAACGCGACTGGTGGGGCGTACACTTCAACAGCTCGCGGGACGACACCCTCTTCGCGAGCGACGGCGGCGACGCGTCACAGGTCGCGTATTCGACCGACGGCAAATGGATCAACCTGTTTCGGGTGCAGCCGGACCAGACCATCACGCGCGAAAAGCTGGTTGACATGGACCGGCACAACTACGTGACGGGACGTGGCGGGGTCGAGCCCAACGTCCACATCACCCCCGACAAGAAATGGGTCGTCTTCACCGGCCAGTTCGCGCCGGGAGAGAGACATGTTTATGCTGTGGAGACTGCACGACGGAGATGACCGGGGAGACGGATTCACAACCCGTTCTCTCCCTCGACCGCCGTGGTCTCTACTTCGGGTTCACTGCTGACTCGTACGGCTTCCCGGTGACCGGATCGGTCGGGGCCTTTCCGCCGGTCGCTTCCCACGCTTTCCGGTCCCTCACGACCAGCATCACGCCATACATGCGCACCCAGTGGCCCGGGAACGTGCACACGAAGACATATTCGCCGGGGTTGTCGGGTGCCGTGAAATTCAGCTGATCCGTCTCGTCCCGCTGGAGCAACCGTGTCGCCTGCAGCACGAGGGGACTCTCCGGCACGTAGGCCTTGATCGCTGGGTTCGCCGGAGGGGCCATCGTCTGCGCCGCCATGCCGATGTCACGAAGCGATCCGGGCGCGCCGACGAGAAGATTGTGCGGCATCGCGTCCGTGTTGGTCAGCACGATCCGCACCGGTTTACCGGTTTCGACGACGAACCATTTCACGTCGAAGAGCATCTGTTCGGGCAGCGTGCTGATTGGCACGACCTGCATGCCGGGCGATGACGCGTCCGCGGGTCGCGCCGCCGCGACCGCCGCGCCGACGGCAGGCGCCGGCGCCGTTTCGCCGCCGAACGGTTTGAGCGTCTTCATCGTCTGGTCGAGGGTGTACTCGAGGAACCGATCCCGGGGATGCTTCATCGATTCGAGCGCGACTCCAGCCGCCTCGGGCGTCTGGAAAAAGCTCACCGCCCGCACCGCCTCCAGCCGGACCGCCGGATGCTCGTCGTTCACCTGGGTCTTCAGCAGCGCGAGCGGATTCTGCACACGATCGCGCCAGTAGCACAGCACACGGGTCGCGGCGGCACGCGCCCAGGGCTCCTTCGATCGGAGCATTCGCGTCAACAGCGTCTCGTTCACGCGGTTGTGCCACTGGTGGACCCAGAGGGCCTCCATCATGTGGTGCTCGTAGTTCGCGTCCTTGGGATCGAGACGATCTGTCCAGCGCTGAACCGCCGCGAGCACCTCCGTGGTGTTGCGGCCGCTCAGCTCGATCTTGGCGCGGTAGCGCACGCGATCTTCGGGTTCCTTGAGCAAGTCGAGCAGCGCGTTAACCGGCTCTCCCGCAATCTTCGCGGGCGTCAGTAACGGCCGGCCGGGATAGGTCACGCGATAGACGCGACCGTGCATGCGATCGCGCGACGTGTCGCGCAGGTTGTGCTGCATGTGCCCGATGAGGGGATTGTGCCAGTCGAGGAAATACAGCGCCCCATCCGGGCCGACCTCCGCGTCCACGGGCCTGAAGTTCTCGTCGGTAGACTGCAGGATCGGATCGACTTCGGCGGACTTGAGACCCGCGCCGTCTTCACTCAGCTTGTAATTGAGAATCCCGCGGAACCCGATCGTGTTGAGGACGACCATGTTCCCCTGCATCTCGTCAGGGAAGTGACGGCTGGACAGCAGCTCCGTTCCGCCGACCGGCCGGGTCCGCACGCTTCCGGGCCTCGGCGCCTTGTTCGTTTCCATCGCCGGGTAATACTTCTTTGTCGAAAACGACGGCCCGTAGTAGGGCTGACCGCCCGTCGCGTCGAACACGATATCGCGGCCCCAGTAGTCGAAGACATGCCCGTGGGGATTCGGGAAGTTCATCGGAATATAGACCTCGAACTTCGACGAGCGCGGCTCGAACCGGAACACGCCGCCGTCCGCCTGGCGCACGGTCGGTCCCCACGGCGTTTCCACCTGCGTTCGGTGGAAGATCCCTTCCTGCATGTACAGCGCGCCGCCCGGATCGAAGGTGAAGCTGTTGATGGCGTGATGCGTGTCGGCGGTGTCGAGGCCGTGCAGCAGGATTTCCTTGACGTCGTAGCGATCGTCGCCGTTCGTGTCCTTCAGGAACACCACGTTGGGCGCCTGCGCGAGGATGACGCCGTCCTTATAGAATTCGAACCCGGTGGGGTTGTTCAAGTCGCCCGCAAACACCGTCCGCTTGTCGGCCTTGCCGTCGCCATTGGTGTCTTCGAGGATGAGCAGCGTGTCGTCCATCGGCGTCTTGGGCTGCCAATGCGGGTAATTCTTCCAGGTCGCTACCCAGAGTCTGCCCCGCGTGTCGAACGCCATCTGCACGGGATTGACCAGCTCGGGAAATTCCTTCTCAGACGCGAACAGCTCGACCTTCAGCCCCTTGCCGATGGTCATTTTCTGAACCGCTTCATCGCCGGGCACAAACATGTGTTCGCCGTTCGGGCCCTTTCCGGGTTCGTTGGTCAGGGCGTTTATGAACGGCGGCGTGTCGGAATCGAGGACCTTGAGGTCGGCGCTTTTTGGATCGGCACCGCGCGCGAGCGCCCAGACGCGCCGCTCACGGTTGGCCGTCATCACGTCGAGCACCGAGACCTCGCGCTGAAGCACCTCGTAATTGGTCGGCAGCACGTCTTCCTTGGTGAACTTCACCTGACCAGGATTCACGTTGCGCGGGTTGCCCCTGATGAACGTGAGGAACGCGCGGTCTCCGTACGTCGCATAGCCGTCGGTCGTGCGGTACCGGTTGAACCAGTGGAAATTCTTGTCGATCACGGCCTGACGCAAGGCCGACACGTAGGCGTCCTTCTGCGCGGGGGCGGCGCCAAACAGCGCGCGATCGATGACCTCGCCGATCCGCCGGTTACCGTCGGTGTTCAGATGCACGCCGTTGATGGTCAGCGGCGATTTCGCCGCGGTGTACAACTGGCGGCTGGGCGTAAACAGGTCCACGAAGCGCACGCCCCGGGCCTGCGCCACCTCCCCCATGGCCTTCGTGTAGATCTCCAGGCGCTTGTTGTTCTCCCGGCCGTCCGGCAAGTCCGGATTGCGGAGGTCTTCATGCGCAATCGGCGAGAAGAGGACGACTCGCGGAGC
>JANNHC010000005.1:0-7347 GCA_031404215.1 Acidobacteriota bacterium | reverse complement strand
GGTGGGCCAGCGGGCAGAATGGACCACTCGCTGTCGAAGGCCCAGGCCTGATTGATTGCCACCTCAATCGGCAACCCGGCCGGATGATTCTCCACATGGTCAATCTGACGAGTGAGGCCACCTGGCGCGCGCCGCTGGATGAGCTGATCCGGGTGGGACCCTTCAAGGTGAAGATCCGTCTTCCGGAACACGTAACCAGGCCTACCGCCCGGCTGCTGGTGTCCGGAGGTGAAAGGCGGGTGACGGTCGAGGGCGGAATGGGCGTGATCGACATCGATTCCATCCTCGACCACGAACTGATCGTCGTCGCCTGACTGCGTGAGTCATCGTCCGATCGGTACCTCGAGCCCTGGCTGCGAGGCCCCGGCGCCGCCGCCATCGTATTCAGTGTGCGCGACGGATTTCCAGAGCGGAGGCAAAACATGCGCGTTCGTGTGCTCCTGTCTATCCTGCTTTTGGCTTACCCCGGAATCGCTGCGGCCCAGTTCGACAGTGGACAGATCGCCGGCGTCGTCCGCGACCAGTCGGGGTCTGCGACGCCTCACCATCACGGTGGAGAACGAGGGCAACAAGGACAAGCGTGAGGACGGTCACCAACGCGACCGGATTCTTCACCTTTTCCGATCTGCCGGTCGGCAGCTACACGGTGACCGTTCAGTTGTCAGGCTTCAGACGCTTCGTGCAGACCAACATCAAGTTGAGCGCCGCGGCACAGCTGAGCGTCGACGCGCAGCTCGAGGTCGGCAACCTCAACGAGACCGTCGAAGTGAAGGCATCGACGAGCGCGGTGCAGACCGGCACCGCTCAGGTCGCGCGCACCGTCGATTCCCGTCAGATTCAGGAGTTGACGCTCAACGGCCGGAACCCGATTTTTCTGGCGCTGCTCAAGCCCGGGGTGCGCGGCGGTCTGATGGGATCGTTCGCTCCCGACAGCGTGACCAACGGCAGCTTCAGCATCAATGGCGCCCGCGACGACGAGTACGTCGTCATGGTCGACGGCGCCGTCGCCACGCGCACGCGGTCGTCCGGATCCATGCTGGGCTCGCAGGATGTGGAGACGGTCGAGGAAGTGCAGATTCTCACCGCCAACTACCGCGCCGAGTACGGGCGGTCTTCGGCCGGCCAGATCCGGTTCGTCACCAAGAGTGGGACGCGCGAATTCCACGGCGACGCGCTCGAGAACTACCGCAACGCCTCGCTCGATGCGAACAGCTGGATACGTAACCGGAGCGGCGACCCGCGGCTGTCGAAGGGACCCGATCCGTTCAGCTTCCACCAGGTCGGGTTTCATCCGGGCGGTCCCCTCGTCATTCCGGGACTCTTCAACGCCGACCGAACCAAGATGTTCTTTTTCTGGGGGGAGGAATGGAACCGGCGTCGCGACACACAGACGAGCACGGCCGTGGTCCCGACCGCCGCCATGAGAGGCGGCGACTTCGGCGAGCTGCTCAACCCCGCCAACCTGTTCTTCGGCCGGGCGCGAGTGATCGTCGATCCGCTTACTGGGCAGCTCTTCCGCGGCTCCGGCACGCTGGCGCGAATTTTCGGCAACTGGGACGTGTCCAGCATCTATCAGTACCAGTCTGGCGGGCCGTTCTCAATTCGCAGCAACGATGACTTCGCCGGCGTCGGGCCAGGCAGCGGCGCGCAGTTCTGGAACCAGATCGCCGATCCCCACGTGCCGCAGGGGGCCTTCACCGACTCGGTTGTCTGGTTCGACAAAAATGCCTTCGCCCGTCCGGCGTCCGGCACCTTCGGCACGCAGACGCGGAATGGCTTGCGTAATCCGCCTTTCTGGACGACGGACTTCGGCTTGCGGAAGACCATCCCGCTGCGCGATCAGCAACGTATTCAACTGCGACTCGAAACGTTCAATCTGCTCAATCATCCGAACTGGGGCGGCGCGAACAGCAACCCGACCAGCGGGTCATTCGGACTGATCACGGGCAAGACCGGTGAGCGACGGATCCAGCTCGCCGCGAAATACATGTTCTGAGCCGGCGGGTGCGGCCGGTTCAAGGATTGCCGCATGACACGTGTGGACGATGCCGTTCGCTCACGAACGAGGAGGGCACTGGCTCTGGTGGCAGGCTGCGCCCTGCTCGGCCCTCATGCGGTACAGGCGCAACCGGCCCGCGAATACAAGGACGTTGTGTATGCGACGGTGGACGGCAGGGATATCGGTTTGGACCTCTATATCCCTGCCGGCGTTCGGACGCCGCCACTGCTGGTATGGGTGCATGGCGGGGCGTGGCGATCGGGCACGAAGGCCCAGGTTCCGCGCGTGTTCGTCGAGCACGGCATCGCGACGGCGAGCCTCGACTTCCGCCAGTCCACGGACGCGCGCTTCCCTGCGGCTGTCCACGACATCAAAGCGGCGATCCGTTTCCTGCGCGCGAAAGCGCCGGAATATGGCTATCGAACCGACCGGATCGCGATTGCCGGGTCGTCGTCTGGCGGCCACCTGGCGGCGCTCGTCGGCGTGACCACTGGCGTGAAGGAGCTCGAGGGCACGGTCGGGACCTATCCGAATCAGTCCTCCGGCGTGCAGGCGATCGTCGTCTATTACGGCGCATCGAACCTCATGACGATCCTCGCGCAGTCGACTCCCCACGGACTGAGCGTGCGTCGTCCGGCGCTCGAGTTGCTCCTGGGGGCGCTGCCGGAAAGCGCCAGAGCGCTAGCCGAGTTGGCGAGCCCCGTCACCCACGTCGATCGCAACGATCCACCGCTACTGCTCATACACGGCGACCAGGACCCGCAGATGCCAATCAATCAGGCCCTCGAGCTGCAGGGCGTGTACGAGAAGACCGGCCTCGACGTGCAGCTCGACGTCGTGCACGGCGGCGGCCATGGCGGGGATCCGTTCTTCCTTCCCGAGCGCGTGGAACGCGTCATGGCGTTCCTCCGCCGGACAGTAGGCCGCTGAGGGGCACCTGCCGCTCACAATCTGGCCGAAGGAGGGCGATTCAAAATCGATTGACGACCGATTTGGTCGGATATAAACTACGGGCATCTTGAGACTCGTTCTCATTTCCAAGGAGTTGCCCGTGATGGAAATGCCCCACTCGCCCTGGCCTCATGCACTGGCCGCGGTGCTTGCCGTCAGTTTCTTCGCCTCTCCCGTTGATGGGGGACAACAGACCGAAGCCGCCACACCGTCCACCGTTTCGCAGAACGGCCCGACCATAGAACAAACGACTTCGTCGTCGGCTGATCGGGCCGGTGAGCAGAAAAAGGACCCTGACCTGGAGGAGCTCCGGCGCCGCCTGGACCTTCTCGCGGCGGAACTCGAGACGCTGCGCAGCGGCGAGACGCAGCGCACGCCGTTGACCAACGCACAGATACGTCTGCTTGGATTGGGGCCTTCAGCGGCGTCCGTCTATGAGCGCAAGGCGGGCGTCTCGGTCGCCGGCTATGGCGAAGTGCTGTATGAGAACTTCGATTCCAGCGTGGGTACGGTTTCCCGGATTGACCTCCTCCGCGCTGTGCTCTACACGGGCTACCGTTTCAACGAGCGGTTCGTCTTCAACTCCGAGATCGAGTTCGAGCACGGAGGTGAGGAGGTCGCGATCGAGTTCGCTTACCTCGACTACCGCATTCACGACAATTTGTCGCTGCGCGGCGGGAATCTGCTCGTCCCGCTGGGGCTCGTGAACGAGTTCCACGAGCCGAACGTGTGGCTAGGAGCCAGACGGCCGCAGACCGAGCGCCAAATCATACCGTCCACGTGGCACGAGAACGGAATTGGTGCTGTCGGCACGGCGGGAATAGTCAGTTACCGCGCGTACGTGGTCAACGGATTCGACGCAACCGGGTTCAGTGCGGCGGGGCTGCGCGGCGGCCGCCAGGGCGGCATCGAGGCAAAGGCAGCGGACTGGGGCTTTGCCGGACGACTGGACGTCGCTCTGGTTCCCGGCGTTTTCGTCGGAACAGGACTGTACCGAGGGAGCTCCGGGCAGGATCAGTTCGACGCCGCGGACATCGGGACGACCATCGTCGAGTGGCATGCACAGGCCCAGGTTCGGGGGTTTGACGTCCGGGGCCTTTTCGCCAGGGCCAGCGTCGACGACGCCGCGTCGGTCAATTCCGCGCTGAACCTTGCAGGCGCGCAGTCTGTCGGCAAGGTCCTGCAAGGGGGATACGCGCAGGTTGGTTATAACGTCATGTCTCAGCGAACGGGGCGCCTGAGTCTGACGCCGTACTACCGTTTCGAGCAGCTCGACACGCAGAAGGCGGTCCCGAGTGGATTTCTGCGTAACTCTGCCAACGATGTCCGTTATCACACCGTCGGCGTCGAGTTGAAACCTATCGGCCACATCGTGATCAAGGCGGACTATCAGAAAAGTTCCACGAGAGCGGCAACCGCTAGCCAGCAGTTCAACGTGGCACTCGGATACGCATTCTGAGGCCTGTGTCGATTTCACGGTGTCCGCCGGTAGTCGCAGCGCTGGTCGTCTGCGCGTACTGCGCTGTCGTGGTCGCGGCGGCGGATGTTCTCACGCGCGACGAGGCGCTCGCGCTTGCATATCCAGGCGCGACGTTCACCGCGGAACGCGTGTTTTTGACGGCTGCGCAGCAGAAACAGGCTGAGGAGGCGGCAGGACAACACCTCGCCTCCGCCCTTCTGGCGCGCTACGTGGCGAACAAAGCGGGACAGGTCATCGGACGTGCGTACATCGACACGCACATCGTCAGAACAAAGAAGGAAACGCTGCTCATCTCGCTGGACGAGGCCGGCGCCGTGAAGCGGGTTGACGTGACGGCGTTTCTCGAGCCGCGGGAGTACCGGGCGCCCCCGCCTTTCCTCAATCAGTATTCCGGGCGCGAGCTGAGCGGCGACTTGCGTCTGCACCGGGCCATTCGGCCGATCGCGGGCGCAACGCTGACGGCTGGTGCCGTCACCGACGCGGTACGCCGGGTCCTGGCGATCGACCGCGTCCTGACCGGCCGTGCGGGAGCTCAGAAGTGACACGATGGCAGCGGTATGGGTTCACCACGCTTGCCGCGGTCGTGACGATCACTGGCGTGCTGTATTTCTGGATGAAGTACGTGATCGAGAACGATGACCCGTTTGCGCTCGTGAATCATCCGCTGCAGCCGTGGATGCTCGACGCGCACCTTCTTGCAGCGCCGGCATTTCTCATCTGGTTCGGGATCATCTTCGATTCGCACATCGGCGGGAAGCTCGGGGGCCGCATACCGAACCGGTGGTCGGGCCTGCTCGCGCTCGGGACGGTCATCCTGATGACGGCATCGGGATACTTCCTCCAGGTCGTCACCGGCGATCGAGTGCGTCAGGCGCTTCTGGTCGTTCATCTCGCTAGCGGTTGTGTCTTCGTCGTGACTTACGTCGTTCACCTGACGATGAGCGCGCGGATATGGCGCGCGCAGCGCCTACTCGAGTCGAGGTCAGCGCCATGATGCGTTTCAGCGTCGCGGCGTGGCTTGTGGCGGCCGCGTTGATGGCGCCCTCCCCCCGCTCCGTGCCCGTGACGAGAGAAGTATTTCTGATGGGCACGCGGGCGATGCTGACTACGTGGGCTCAGGACCGGGCTCACGGGCGCCAGGATCTCGAGTCGCTGCTCGACCCGTTGGAGCAGACCGAGCGGCAGCTGAGCACGTGGGTTGCCGGGAGCGAGATCAGCACCATCAATCGCGCGAACGCGCGAGTCTCGCTGTCGCCGTCGTTGTGTGTCCTGCTGGCCGACGTGGGACAGTGGATCCACGCGACCGGGGGAACGTTTGATCCGGCAATCGGGGCTCTCACGTCCGCATGGGGAATTCACGAAGGAGGCCGGCTGCCCTCCGACCGTGAGATCGGCGAGGCACGGTCGCGTTCGGGATGGGACCAGGTTGCGTTCGACGCGACGACATGTGCTGCGGAACTCGGAGAGGGCGTCACGCTCGACGTCGGAGGGTTTGGCAAAGGAGCGGCCCTCGATCGCGCACGCCAGGCTGTTCCCAGCACCGTCGCATGGCTGATCGATCTGGGTGGCCAGGTCGCGGTCAACGGCGCTCCCCCCGGCACGCGAGGATGGACGGTGTCGATCGCCGATCCGCAGCGCAGGACGGCGGCCGCGTTGGAGATGCGCCTGTCAAGCGGCTCGATCTCGACCAGCGCGGGGTCCGAGCGCGATGCGCACGTGAACGGCACTCGCGTCGGTCACATCATCGACCCTCGCACGGGCCACCCGGCGCCCTTTGACGGATCGGTCACAGTCTGGCACGCGGCGGCGCTCGCAGCGGACGTGCTGTCCACGGCGCTGTACGTCATGGGCGTAGATGAGGGACTTCGGTGGGCGGACCAGCACGATGTGGCCGGCTGCTACCTGCTCCGGGGCGGGCGTGTGCGCGCGTCACGCGCATTCGCACGCCGATTTCCGGTCCGCGCACGGTTCAAGTGAGCGGCCACGACGATTCTTTACCTGCGCACAGGAGGATGGATGCCGTACGCGGTAGAATGCAGGCCGACCACCAGGGGGCCCGATGACGAGAATCTTTACCGGCCGACTCGCGTCCACACTGATTGCTTGTGTCGCGGCTGCCACAACCGTCATTGCGCAGGAAACACGCGGCACCATTCTCGGCACCGTCAAAGATGCCTCGGGCGGCGTGCTGCCAGGCATGAGTGTCGTCGTCACGAATGAAGAGACGAACGTGACGAATCAGGCGGTGACCAACGAACGCGGATCGTTCGAGTTCCCTTACCTGCTGCCCGGCACGTACAGCGTGACCGTGCAGACCGACGGATTTCGCAGGTTCACGCGGCGCGGTCTCTCCCTCTCGGTGAACAACCGGGTGGAGCTGCCGATCGCGCTCGAAGTCGGCTCGGTCACCGACGAAATCACGGTGACGGCGGAGACACCACTGCTGGAGACGACGTCGAGCGCCTCGTCCACGCTGACGAACCGCCAGGTGAACTCGCTGCCGATGTTCGGCAACAGTGCGCTGCTCCTGGCGCGCAGCGTACCCGGGGTCCAGTGGACCGGCCAACCGAACTATCTCGGGCTGCACTCGAATGTTGGCGCGTCGTCATTCTCGGCCGGCGGATCCACGGGCGGCAACGAGTTTTCGCTCGACGGAGTGCCGAATGCAGGCCCGAGCCGACGGGTCGGCTACCTCCCGTACACCGATACCGTCGCCGAGGTCAAAATCGAGACCGCCGGCTTCGATGCGTCGAAGGGCCACTCGAGCGGCGCCAACGTCAGCATGATGACGAAGAGCGGAACGAACCAGTACCGCGGCAGTGGCACGTGGCAATACTGGAATCAGGACTGGAACGCGACGCAGAGCACGACGAACGCCGCGTACTACGGACGCATCGAGGCGGCCGAACGGGCCGGG
>JANNHC010000004.1:0-5668 GCA_031404215.1 Acidobacteriota bacterium | reverse complement strand
ATGATGCGCAGCTGTCGCTCGGACTGCCGTACCCTGACCAGCTCGTCGATGATGGCGGGGACCGTGGTCGCGGTCGAGCGGACCGCGCCGGTGCACGGCGAGCAGCCGAGCGATCGCATGCGGCACATGACCTTCTCCGGCCGCTCCGCGCCGACCAGCCGCACGAACGGCTGCTCAACCATGATCAACGCTTCGCCGCGGACGATGACCTCGCGCTCCTTGGCGAAGTAGAGCGGCACGACCGGGATGCGCTCGACGTCGATGTAGTGCCACACGTCGAGCTCGGTCCAGTTCGAGAGCGGAAACACGCGGATGCTTTCGCCCGGCCGGATACGGCTGTTGAGCAGGTGCCAGAGTTCCGGGCGCTGTCGTTTGGGATCCCACTGGCCCTTCTCGTCGCGCAGCGAGAAGATGCGCTCCTTCGCGCGCGAACGTTCCTCGTCGCGCCGCGCGCCGCCGAACGCCGCCTCGAACCGGCCGGCTTCGAGCGCGTCGAGCAGGGCCTTGGTCTTGAGGAGCCCGCAGCACCGCTGGGTGCCGACGGCGAAGGGCTGCGTGCCATCCGCGAGCGCCTCGTCGTTGCTGTGCACGATGAGGCGTGCGCCGATCGACGCCGCAGACGTGTCGCGAAACTCGATCATCTCGCGGAACTTGTAGGTCGTGTCCACGTGGAGCAGGGGGAACGGAATGGGCCCGGGGTAGAACGCCTTCTGCGCGAGCCGCAGCAGGACCGACGAGTCCTTCCCAATGGAGTAGAGCATCACCGGCCGTTCGAACTCGGCCACGACCTCTCGGATGATGTGGATGCTTTCCGCCTCCAGGGCGCGCAGGTGATCGAGGCGAAGCGGCGCCTGAGGCCGCGCACGCGCCACGGGCGGCGACCCGGGGCCGCTGCCTGAAATGTCTCGATAACTCGTGACGACGCCGGGTGCGATGTGCATCTCTTGGGCTCCTGTTCCGTCCGCGCCGCCGGCAGGCGCGCGAACGCTATCGACCGACCACGATAAAGGCCGAGCGATGTGCGAGGAGAGGCCGGAGATGTTCTAGAACTGAAGGGTCTGGAGGCGTCTCACCCGCGCGTCGCCGGCATCGTACAGACGCATCGACAACAGGCCGATGCGGCGCAGAGCGGACGGCAGGCTGGCAGGACGAAAGACATATCGAGATCGATAACCTACCAGCCCGCCGGGGAAGGTGTCAAGTTCTGCGCAGATGCCGGCCCTGATCGGGCGTGTCCAGACGATCTCACGCGGAGATCGCTGAGTCTCGCAGAGTCAGTCCGATGTGCTCCGGCGTTTGCCGGCGGAAAACGCCTGTACCGGCAGACCCGGTGATTGGCGGCCTCGGCGTCTCTGCGTGATTCGTCGTGGGGGGCTACCGCAATTTCACGCGCAGGCCGCCAGTGACCAGACGGGGGGCGCCGACAGTCGTGGGAAGCGTGCCGACGAAATATTCGGCGTCGAACAGGTTCTGGGCGCCCACGAAGAGCTCGATATTGCGGCCGATGGCGCGCGACGCTGAGATGTCGGCCACCGCGAATGCAGGCAGCCGGCGCGACGTCTGATTCAGGTCATCGTCGAACTGGGCTCCAACTATTTGCACGCCCGCGGCAAACGTGCCCAGTCTTGGATTGGCGTACGAGGCGCGCATCGACCCGCGATGCTCGGGTACCTGCGGAAGGCGGCGACCGACAAGCGACGGATTCGCCGGGTTGTCGGTGACTTCTGCCTGGTCGTACACGTAGGCGGCCGACACACGGACCGACGTGCCGGCCCGGTACTCGACGTCGCTCTGCAGCCCGCGAATGCGCGTCCGTCCCAGGTTCTGCCGCTGCTGGGTGACGTTGGCGCCGACAGTGGTGATGGTGACGTTCGAGACGGGATCCTTCAGGCGGTTATCGAACCAGGTCGTGCGCAGCGTGACACTGGGCGAGGCCGCCACGGTGACGCCCACCTCCCCGCCGACGAGGCGCTCGGGACCGAGCGTGTTGTTGGCCAGCGTCAACGTGGATCCGACCCGAAATTGTCGATAGAGCTCGTTCAGTGTCGGCGCGCGGAAACCCCAGCCGATGTCTCCCCACACATCCACTTTGCTCGTGAGATGGTATCTGGCCGCGGCCCGCGGGCTCGCGACCGTGTCGCTGCGCGCCGGCAGCATCGGCACGTTGTTCACCGCGGCGCCGATCAGGCTGGTCTCGAGGTTGTGGCCGTCGTAGTTTCGCCAGTTGTCCACCCGCGCGCTCAGCGTGAGGGTCAGCTGGGGCACCGGCACGATCAAATCCTGCACGAACAGCCCGACGCTCCGCTGCGTACCGCCGGAGATGCGCTTCAGCGTCACCTGCGTGCCCGTCGCGGAGTCGAGCCCGTTCTCCTCACTGTCTCCGTCCACCCAGCGCCAGTCGGTGCCCGCGGTGAAATACTGCTTGGTCCGGATCGCACGCGACCACTGCACCATGCCGCCGGCGCTCGTCGTCGGGACCCTCTGCCTCAACGTCATGCGCCCGACGTTGCGCGGCGGTGTCGACACGGGCACCGCGAGAAAGTTGCTGTGAAAGGTTTCGATGTCCGTGAAGATGGTCGTCTGGAGATCGCTCTCGTCCGGCAGGCGGACGCGGACGCCGGCGCTGCCCGAGCGCCAGGTCGTGTCGTTCGCCTCCGCCGTGCCGTCGATCGTGCTCGCCTTGCCGTTGTCGCGGTCCTCGTCGAAATACCCGGCGCGCACGAACGCCCGCACGCGCTCGGTCACGGCGTAGTCGAGCTTGACGTTGAGATTCCAGAAGCGCACGGCCGCGTTGCTGTCCACGCGGCCGCGCTCGTTCGCGCGGACGATGGCGTAGCCGTCGGTGTCGAAGATGTTCCCGTCCACCGTCACACCGACTCTGCCCCAGACGTGGCTTCCGAGGAAATCGACCTTGCGGCTGTCGCGGCTCCCGTATTGGGCTTTGACTTCGGCGGTCTTGGGCGTGGCCGGACTGGTGACGAAATTGATGACGCCGCCCATGGCGTAGTTGCCGTAGAGGCTCGAGCTTGATCCGTTCACGACTTCGACGCGATCGGCGCTCTCGAGCGGGACGCGTGACCAGTAGACCCATCCGCCGAACGGATCGTTGATGGGCACGCCGTCAACGAGGACAAGGGTGCGGCTGACGCCGCTTGGACCGATGCCACGCAGCGAGACGCCCTGCGCCGTGGGATGCGAGGCGAGGCTACTCGTACGGCGGAAAAGGCTGAACGTCGGAATCTGCCGCAGCACATCGTCTGCGACCAGTGCGGGCGACCGCCTGATGTCCTGGCGATCCAGCAGGTTGATGCTCGCCGGTACATCTCCCGTGCGCTGCTCGCCGCGCGTGGCGGTCACGATGACGGCTTCGGTGACCGTCGGGGGGCCGACGACCAGATCGACGCTCGTCCGCGGCGCGCCCGCCGAGATAGTGTGCCGAAGCTCGGAAAACCCGGCGGCGCGAACGATGAGCAGGATGTCCCCAGAGGGCGCCGGCACGGAAAAACGCCCGTCCGGACCGCTGGCGCCGTGCAGGTCGCGTGACCCGCTGCGGACGACGATCGACGCACCCGAGATCACGCCACCGGCGATATCGCGAACCCTGCCCGTGATGGACGACCCGGCGTCGGATCGCGCCACCTGCGCGCCGCCGTTCTCGCACGCGCACGGCGTCGGGGGAAGGGCGGCGGACGCATGGACGATGAGGAGCGCGACAGCGGCAAGCATCAGTGACTCCTGAATACGACGTACACCGGTCCCCGAGTTTACCCCGCTTGTACAATAATAATGTCCTCGATGGCCGCTTGCCTCTTCGCGTTCCTGCTGGCGTTCGGCCAGTTCGCCCAGACCAACACGGGAGAGCTGCGCCTCACCGTCGCGGACGGCGGCGGATTGCCCCTGCCCGGTCCGGTGGAACTCGTCAGTGAAGCCAACGCATACCGGCAGAACATGACGACCGATTCGGCGGGGGTGCTGATTGTCCGCCGGCTCCCGTATGGCGCGTACCGCGTAGCGGTCGCCCGCCCCGGATTTGCCGAGGTCTCACGTCTCGTGGAGATTCGGTCGGCGCTTCCGACAGACTTCCACGTGGCGATGAACCTGGCCACCCTCCAGGCGGAGGTGAGTGTGTCGGCGGAAGCCACGCTGCTGGACCCACGGCAGGCGACATCGGCCCATCGGATCGGCGCCGAGACGCTCGAGCAGCGCACCACGGCGCTTCCGGGACGCACGTTGCCGGATATCGTCAACACGCAGCCGGGATGGCTCCTCGAGGCGAACGGGATTCTGCACCCGCGCGGCTCCGAGTATCAAACGCAATACATCGTGGACGGGCTGCCCATGACAGACAACCGGTCGCCCGTCTACGCTCCCGACCTGGGCGCGGGGCACGTGCACGCGATGACGATCATGACCGGCGGCTATCCCGCGGAGTATGGCCGGAAGCTCGGAGGCGTCATCGAGGTGGTCACGACCGCGCCGGCACGCCGGGGGGGCGGCGGTTCGGTGTCTGTCCACGCCGGAAGCTTCAGCACCGCGGGCGGTGACGTGATGGCGGAGTATGGCAGGGAGAAGACCACGTTGAGCGCCACCGCCGGCATCGCGCGGACCAATCGGTACCTGGATCCGCCCGTGGAGGAGAACTACACCAATCGCGGTTCGACGTCGAACGTGGCGCTTCGCTTCGAACGCGACTTTACGGCGGCGGATCGGTTCGGCGTGATTCTCCGGCACGGCCACGCGGAGTTTCTCGTGCCGAACGAGCGGGTGCAGGAGGAGGTGGGGCAGCGGCAGGACCGCGACAGCACGGAGAATGCCGCGCAGTTCTCGTTTCAGCGAGTGCTGTCATCCCGCATGGTTGGCGACGTCCGCGCGATGGTGCGGCAGATGTCGGCAGCGCTCTGGTCCAACACGTCGTCTACGCCGATTGCCGTGTCACAGGATCGCGGGTTCCGCGAGGTCTATCTGAAAGGTGCCCTTTCGGCGCACGCCGGCATGCACGAACTGAAGGCGGGGGCCGATGCGATCGTTGGAAGTGTCCGCGAGAATTTCGCGTACCGGATCACCGATCGTGGTGCGTTTGACGACGATACGCCGATATCGTTCAGTTTTGCCGGCCACCATGCCGATCGGGAGCAGGCGCTGTTCCTGCAGGATCAGATGCGGCTGGGCTCGTGGACCGTGAACGCCGGCTTGCGATGGGATCGCTATCGGCTCCTGGTTGCCGACCATGCGTTCAGCCCTCGGCTTGCGGTGGCATGGTCGTGGCCGTCGGCGGACCTCGTGCTTCGTGCGTCCTACGATCGCGTTTTTCAGACACCGGCCATCGAGAACCTGCTGATCGCGAGCGCGGCGGCCGTCGAAACCCTGGGCCCTGACGTCGTGCGACTGCCCGTGCCGCCGTCGCGCGGCCACTTCTACGAGGCCGGGCTTTCGAAGGCGCTCGCCGGCCGCACGCGGCTCGATGCCGCGTTCTTCACGCGGCGAATGCACGACGTCGCAGACGACGATCTGCTGCTCAATACGGGGGTGAGTTTTCCGATCGCGTTTCATCAGGCGGAGATTCACGGCGCGGAGGTCAAGCTGGACGTCCTCCGATGGAAGGGCATTGCCGGCTCGATCGGGTATTCACACCTGCGCGGTGTGGGGCAATTGCCGATTACCGGTGGAC
>JANNHC010000003.1:0-2413 GCA_031404215.1 Acidobacteriota bacterium | reverse complement strand
TGAACCTCGTGCTGATGACCCAGTACTTCGACATGTTGAAGGATATCGGGGCCTCGTCTCGAACCAACGCGATTCTCATCCCGCACTCGCCGGGCAATCTCGCCAGCTTGACCGAGCAGATGCGCAACGCCATGATCGAGGCCGACCAGGTCAGAGTCCCCGAGGCCGCCGCAGGGTCGTTGTCTGAGTCTGAGCTGAGAAGGGCGTTTGACGACAGCCGCATGGCGCCGGACGCGGCGCGACGCGAACTCTCCGTGGAAACGGTCGGGGTGTAGCGGCTCGTGACCGGAGGGCTGTGCGGGTTCGACCTTGCGGACGCCCATATGACCCGCTCACGGGCGACTGCGCTAGCCCGCACAGCCGAAACTTGCCTCGCGAACACAGCAGGTCGTGAAGCAAATGAGGAGCACCAAATGCGAGATGTGTATCGCGCGCTCGTCAACCGCGTCGGGACCAACGACGCCGTCGCGTTGGCGCACACTCTGGAGCACTGGCACGATTCGATGGAAGCGCATCGAGCGTCGCTCACGCGCCTCGGCTTCGCCCCCGACGGGCATCCCGAATGGGAAGGCTGTCCGCATGCCGAGGCCCGACAGCTCTGGGACCAAGCCCTCCGAGTGCTCGGAAGCCGCGCCGGCGAACTCAAGTACCTCCATGCGCGCGTGTTCGAGGCGCACTCTTGATCGGCGTGGGACTCAGGGACTCCACGGAAGCAGTATTGGGCACGACGCGCTCGCGGCTCAACAGGAACGCAGATGAAGCCATGGTACGAAATCGATTCCGACGTCGTCGCGGCGCAGCTCGGCACGGACCCTGAGAAGGGGCTGTCGGCGCGAGAAATGGCTACGGCGGCGTGGACCAGGGATGCTCATTTCGGCTCCGCTGTCGACACCAGCGTGAGATGGGCAGGAGAGATGGCGCGGCAGCTACTGGTTCATAAACGGTACTGGTGCTGAATGCCGGGAGTTCGCCTGCGGAATAGAGGGATCGACACAAGAACTTGGCGGGTAGAGATGAGAGGGAGCATGGGCACTGACAGCGACTTTCGTGTTCTGGTTGCCACAGACGGGTCGGCGCCTGCCAAGACGGCAGTCGCGACCGCCGTTCGGTTTCCGTGGCCCGCGCGAACACGCGCGCAGGGCATCACCGCGAGACAGGTTCCAGCCGATTACAGACGCTCGATTCTGCTGGCGGCCCTGGATCGTAGTGCCGTCGTCATCGCCGCTGGCGCGCGCCGGGCCCTCGCGCGCCGCTGGCCGGAAGCCGACGTGACGATTGTCGACACCGCGCCGGTTACGGGCGTGCTGCACGAGGCGAAGCGATTCGATGCCGACGTGATCGTGCTCGGCTGGCGCGGTCACGGTGCCGTGCGCCGGTTCCTGATGGGGAGCGTCTCGCGAGGGGTCGTTCGAGGCGCCACGTGCGCCGTCCTGGTCGTTAGACGCGGGCAGCGAGATGTGCGCCGGATCGTGATCGGCTTCGACGGATCCGTCAACGCGCGGCGGGCAGTGGATTTCGTCGGCAAGCTGCACCCACCTCGTGGCGGTGAAGTCATCGTGTTCACGGCAGTCGATCACCTCAGCGTGCCGTCCAATGCCCTGGCGCCCCGTGGAGTCGGCGCGACAGTCGCTGCGGAGGTCAGGCGCCTCAACGCTGAGCGTACTGCACGGGCGAACAAAGACCTCGCACGAGCCCAGGCCTCGCTCACCCGCGCCGGCTGGCGCGTCCGAACCAGAGTGACCGCAGGCGCACCGTTGCGCGATTTGCTGGCCACCGTGGACTCGGCCGGCGCCGATCTTCTCGTCGTGGGCGCGCGCGGAGGGAGTGGCGTCCGCCACCTCTTGCTGGGCAGCGTCGCCGACGGTGCCCTGAACCGATGCCCTGTGCCAGTCCTCATGGTTCGGTGAGGTGCTCGCGATGGACAACACCAGCGGCTTTCAAACCTAGTCCGGCCTACGGACGATCGACGTCGGAGCTCAGACCGGAGAACAACTCCGTCCTCGCGGTGGCCGTGATCGCGAGAACTCCCGGATGTTTCAGCCGACGCTCCGCGGAAATCGCGTAATACCGTTCCCGGACACTCGGCGTTCGGCCGACGACCGCCACACGGTAATGCCGGCACACCTGGCGTTCGATGGCCGTCGGCGCGGGAAACACCGCCCGCCCACTTTCCCCGAACGCCTTCAGCAACGCGGAATCCTCGAACTCCCCGGCCACCGGGGGATGCAGGTCCTCCGCCTCGAACCACTGTTCGAGGGCGCGACGGAGCGCAGTGTTGACCGTCGGCAGCAGGGTCGGCGTGTCGTTCAACGAACGGGGAAACCGCCGGCGTATCCGTCGCGCCAGCGGCCCGGCGGCGAAGAAGGTCGTGCCGGACTCGCCCAGGAGATGGTTGAACACCTTGACCCGGACG
>JANNHC010000002.1:0-2976 GCA_031404215.1 Acidobacteriota bacterium | reverse complement strand
TACCGCGGCGCCCCGCTGGCCCTGCTGCGCGGCGATGGCGACGGTCAACGATACGCCGCCTGCCGTTTCCGGCACCAATGAGCCGGGCATGCCGCCGCTGGCCGCCATCGACGGGAGCCCCAACACCGGGTGGGGCGTTCGCTTCGGCGAGGGGCGGAATCCTTTCCTCGCACTGCGATTCGCGGAGATCGTGCGCACCACGGCCGATGCCACGATCGTCGTGACATTGCGGCACGACTCCGAACTGCGCCGCGCCGTCATCGGACGGTTCCGGCTGGCGCTTGCCGCCGACCCGTTTGCGTGGCCGCCGACCGCTGAGGCCGGCCGGCGCGCGCGCAGCCGCGATCTCAGCGGGCGAACGACATGGGCCAGCGGCCTTTCGGAAGATGTGATGAGGGCGCTCCGGCGGCCGGCCGACGATCGTGATGAAGTGGAGCGCACCGCCGTGCGCGAGTACCTGATCTTCTCGAGCCCGGACCTCGCGGAGATGTCTCGCGAGGTGCAGCTCCTGGAAACCGAGCGTGGCTTGCTCCAGGCGTCGATTCCACAGGTGCTGACGACGGTTGCGACCGAGCCGGCGGTCACACGCATCCTGCCGCGGGCCAACTGGATGGACGAGTCGGGCCCGATTGTCGAGCCGGCGATTCCGCGACTGTTCGGCGCGCTCGACACGAAAGGCGAGCGGGCCACGCGCCTCGATCTGGCGAACTGGCTGGTGTCGCGTGACAACCCGCTCACCGCGCGCGCGTTCGTCAACCGCACATGGCGCGAGTTCTTCGGCGCCGGGCTTTCGAGGGTGCTCGATGACCTCGGATCGCAGGGCGAGTGGCCGACGCATCCCGAGCTGGTCGATTGGCTCGCGTCCGAGTTCATGCATCCGGAGTTGAATGCGGCGTCGTCGCACGACTGGGACGTGAAGCACATCATCCGCCTGATGGTCACGAGCGACACCTACCGGCAGTCGTCGCTCGCTCAGTCGACGGACAAAGATCCGGAGAACCGCCTGCTCGCGCATCAGCATCGCGTCCGCATCGACGCAGAAAACGTGCGCGATGTCATCCTGCAGGTGTCCGGGTTGCTCAGTCACACGCTTGGCGGTCCGAGCGTGAGCCCGGTCGAGCCGCCTGGTTATCTCGCCGCGCTGAATTATCCAAAGCGCGAGTCCTCGGCCAGTCACGGCGAGGACCTGTACCGCCGCGGCGTGTACACGATCTGGCAGCGGACGTACTTGCATCCAAGCCTGCTGAACTTCGACGCGCCAACGCGCGAGGAGTGCACGGTGAGTCGCAGCACATCGAACACGCCGCTTCAGGCGCTCGATCTGCTCAACGATCCGATTTACGTCGAGGCAGCCCGCGTGTTCGCGCAGGGTGCCCTGGCGAGCGGCGGCAATCGTTTCGACGCCGAGCTCGCGTGGGTGTTCGATCGCGCGCTGACTCGTTTGCCGACCGCTGAAGAGCGTGCCATCCTGCGCGGCCTGTACGAACGCAACCTGAAACGCTTTGCGGCCGACCGCGCCAGCGCACGCGCGTTTGTCGCGGCAGGCGAGGCGCCGCTGCCGCCGAAGGTCGATGCCGTCCGCCTTGCGGCCATGAGCACGGTGACGAGGGCGGTGCTGAACCTGCACGAATTGATCACCAGGAATTAGCCCCGATGAATGACATCTTCGTACGCGAAATGAATCGCCGGACGTTCCTCGGCCGCGGCGCCGCAGGACTGGGCGTCGTCGCGCTCAATTCGCTCCTGGGGCCTCGACTGTGTGCAGACACGGTGGCGACGGCGCAATCGACCGGCGTGGTGATCCCGCTGGACTCTGCGCCGAAAGCCAAGCGCGTCATCTTCCTGTATCAGGCGGGCGGACCCTCGCACCTTGAAACGTTCGACTACCAGCCGAAGCTCGCCGGTATGTCCGGCAAGCCGATGCCGGAGTCGTTCACCAGGGGACAGCAGCTGGCGCAGCTCCAGGGACAGAAGCTCACGTGCCTCGGCCCGACGCACGGTTTCAAGCAGTTCGGCGATTCCGGACAAGCGGTCTGCGAGCTGTTTCCGCACATCGGCGGCATCATCGATGAGACCTGCATCGTGCGGTCGATGTGGACCGAGCAGATCAACCACGACCCGGCCCACACGTTCATGAACAGCGGATCGATCATCACCGGCCGCCCGAGCATGGGGTCGTGGGTGCTGTACGGATTGGGCGCCGAAACCGACAACCTTCCTGGCTTCGTCGTGCTCTCGTCGCAGGGCAACGGCGGTCAGATGCAGCCGATCGCGGCGCGCCAGTGGTCGGCCGGGATTCTGCCAAGCCGGTTCCAGGGCGTGCGTTTCAACTCGGTCGGCGATCCGGTGCTCTATATTACGAACCCGCGCGGCATCAGCCGGGACATGCAGAAGGACTCGATTGAGACGATCAACGCGCTGAACACCGTCGCCGATCGATCGCTCCACGATCCCGAATTGCAGACCCGCATCGCGCAGTACGAGATGGCGTTCAAGATGCAGGCCAGCGTCCCGGGACTGCTCGACATGAGCAACGAGCCGGCGCATGTCCTGGAGATGTACGGCGCGAAGCCAGGCGACGGCTCGTTCGCATCGAACTGTCTGCTGGCGCGGCGCCTGGCGGAGCGAGGCGTCCGCTTCATCCAGCTGTACCACCGCGACTGGGATCATCACGGCGATGTGAAAAACAACATGGTGTTCAAGGCGCAGGAGGTGGATCAGCCAACGGCAGCGCTCATCACCGATCTCAAGCAGCGCGGCATGTTGGATGACACCCTGGTCATCTGGGGCGGCGAATTCGGCCGGACGCCGATGTCGCAGGGACGTGGGGGCCGCGATCATCACATCAAGGGCTTTTCGTTCATGCTCGCCGGCGGGGGCATCCGCAAGGGCCTCGCCTACGGTGCGACCGATGATCTCGGCTACGCGGCCGTCGAGAATCCGGTCAGCGTGCACGACTTCCACGCGACGATGCTC
>JANNHC010000001.1:0-5079 GCA_031404215.1 Acidobacteriota bacterium | reverse complement strand
ACAGCATCCCGCTGTTCGCCCAAGGCATCGAGGGCGTCGAGCAGCACGGTGCGAGCGACGATGTAGAGCGGGCTCGTCATTTGTCCTGGTTACGCGCCATCCACTCGAGCACGGCCTCGCCCTCGGCCGGGGAGCGGCCGGGACTCGTGAGCAGGTCCACTGCCGCCTGACTCGGCGCAACATACGTCACCCCGTCGTCTACGCGCGCGCGCTCGAAGACGACGTCGTCAAACGGAGCGAGCAGCATGGCATTGGCGCCTGCTTCGGTGGGTGTCAGCTTGAGCGCTCTCGCTGCTTCGTCCGGGTCGTCGACGTACACCATCGCTAAGCGGGCTGGAGCCACTGGCGCCAAACGATTCGCGGCGAAGGAACCCGTCACGGCATATCGGAAGCGAATCTTCGGCAGGCTACGCAGCAGATTCTCCACGCCGCGAGGATCGAGAAATGAGCGGGCGTCGTTACTCCGCAGGACCGAGTAGTCATCCGCCCACCGGCGAATCATTCGGGCGCGGTCCACGGATTCGACGGGGCCACGTCTCGCCCGTGTGAGCGAGCCCTCGTTTGCCAGCCATTCGACCAGACGGGAGGCATAGCTGATGTCGACTCCGGCCTTGGTGGCGACTTCTGTGATGGCCAATGGAGGGGGGAAATCACAGAGCGCGCGGACGATGCGGCCCGCCTTCGCTCCTCGAAGGGAACGGCCGACCTTCCCGGCGGGGCTGGGATCGGTGACCGCCCCCTCGGTCTCAATAAACAGGCCTGGTCGGGACAGGCTGAGTCGAACGTTGCCCGTGAGATCCAGGTAGTTCAGGCCCTCTTCCTTTAGACGGCGCCTTGAGCTGGGAGTCAGGAAGTCCGTCATCACGATGGCAGGGTCCGCAGAGAAATTCTCCAGACGCCGCCTGAGCTCTGGAGCGTCACGCGGGAACACTCGTGCCTTTGCCTCGACCATAACAAATGCCCGCGTTCCATCGGGGCCGGTTAGGGTTAGGACGGCGTCAATCTGCCCGCGTTGCCGGGCGCTGCCAGCCGAAACCGACTGTGCCCAACCGGACGGCAGGCGTTCTCCGAGGATCCCTGCACCGCGCTTTGCTATAGTTGTCTCATTCACGTCATTTGCCTGATATAGGCAATATATGTGAATGAGGCAAATAAGGCAAGCATTGGCTAATGCGAGGGCAATTCTCGCGCCGAAACCCGGCCCTGGCCTCAATGAAAAAGCGCTCCTCGCGCACGGGCTGTTGCCGGTCCACGGTCATTTTTCGCGACATTGACAATGTAGCTGCCTGGAGCTACATTGGTGCAATGAAGACTGTGGGCCTTCGGGAGTTGAAGAACCGTCTGAGTGAGTACGTTCGGGAGGTCCGGTCGGGCGAAGGCGTGCTCGTGACAGACCGCGGAGAAGTCGTGGCGGAACTCATTCCGCCCGGACAGGTGACGGACTGGCGCCGCGTTCCCTCCGGACTCGTCGCACTCGCGAAGAGTGGACGGCTGACGCTCGGGGCCGACAACGATGGGGCTGCGTATCCGAAACTCTCCCGTCTACTGAAGCGGCATCGCGCGGCTGAACTTCTCGATGAAGAGCGTGGCATCCGGTGAAGATCTACGCGGAGTCGAGCGCCGTGCTGGCGTGGCTGCTGGGCGAAGACGCCGCGCCGCGTGTTCGAGAGGTACTGAGTAAGGCCGAACTCGTGATCGCCTCCGATCTCACACTCCTCGAGTGCGATCGCGTGCTGATCCGCGCGGTGGCTCTTGGTGAGATCGAGGAGGCGGCCGCTGCCGATCGGCGGGCCCATCTGAACGCAGCGGCGGCGCATTGGCAGGTGCTGCGACTGAGCGCGGACATCGTTGATCGAGCGAGGCAGCCGTTTCCCGCGGAACCGATCCGCACGCTCGACGCAATTCACTTGGCGTCTGCCCTGGCGGCCCGTTCCGGCGTTGCGGGCGTGGACCTCCTCAGCCTTGATGATCGCGTTCGCCGAGCAGGGGAGCAGCTGGGATTCCGCCTTCAACCAGCGTGAGCTCCACCGGCAGGGGGACGTTGCCCTTTTCTTGCCTCGGCTCGTCCGGCCGGCGATTCGCTCAGCCCTTTTGGACAGCCTGTTGACACGTGCGAACAAATGCCTCGATCTGGCCGCGCAGCGCCAGTACTTCATCGCTCGACGGTTCGCTGAAGTCTCCGTAGTCGCTCGTCTGACGCTTCTCAAAAGCACGGGGTAATGCGCGGGCCGTGTCGGTCGGAACGAGCCCCCGTGCGAACGAAATGTTCCTGGAACAGGGCGATGACGCCGCTGTGCCGAGACGAATCAAGGTTTCGAGTGGCGAGCAACGCGCGGGCTGCGTAGAAAGCCCGCGTAGTACACGCGGTTCAACGCACCACTGAAATACTGCTGCTCGATGAGGAGATCGGCTTCGTCGAGTGCGGCGTGCGCACGGGCTATTCGGTGGTGAGCCAGCGCGTTGGACGGGTTCACAATGGAACGCTCTCGCGAGCGACGTTCTTGAGGAACGGCGTTTCGTGCCAGACCGGGTCGTTCAGTATCCCCTGTGTCACCACCCGCGGAGAGATGTAGACGCCGAACGCGAGATTCACGTCGAAGGCAATGTCGATGATGCGGTCCTCGAACGGCACGCGGTCCGCGTCGGGTTGTACCACGACCAACACGTCGATGTCCGACTCAGATGTCGCCTCTCCGCGTGCCTCCGACCCGAAAAGACGCACATCCAGTACGTGGTTAGACAACGCCTCCCGGAGCCGCCTCACAAACTCCTCGACCGCGAGCCGTCTGTTCGGTGCCGAAGCCATGCTCGTAGTATAGCGTCGCAGATTCCCTACATCGCGACCCGGCGTCAATGGCGAAGGTTGTCCCTGGTCCCCAAACCGAGCCAGTTCGTGCACCGTCGGCGGCACGTCACGAGGCGTCGGACGTGCAAGAGAGCCGGATCGCCGCTCGTCTTGAATCGGCGGGGCGCCTCCGGTCCGTACGCTGGCGGCGTGTGGGGGCATCCGAAGGCGGTCACGTCGAGCAACCTCGGACCGAAATGGTCGTTCGGCTGAGTGCGCTCGTGCAGGAGGTTCCGACCGATGCGCTCGGGGTGACGCCGCCCCACGTGTGGGTCGCGCTGCCGCCCGGCCGGGAAGTCTTCAGCGCGCCCGACGCCCAGTCCTTGAGCCCTGAGTCCCTCGCCTCTAGAAATACAGCTTCAGCCCGAGCTGCAGCTGCCGAGCCGGTGCCGTGGACGTAATCGTGCCGAACGCGCTCGACGACCGATTGCCGTTGGCCGATCCAAAGTTCGTGGTGTTGAGGAGGTTGAACGCTTCGATCCTGGCTTCGATGCGGGTCTGCTCGCGTCCGAGGCCGAACGCCTTGTGCAGGCCGAGGTCGAACTGGCGGAAGGGATCGGCCCGGACGGAGTTTCGCGGCGCGTTGCCGAAAGGCTGGGACCGATCCGGAATCTCGACCATGGCGGGGTTCAGGAAGTTGCTGATCGTTCGCTGATCGCTCGGCGTGACGGGGTCGCCCAGCAGGTTCGGACGATACGTCGGCGCGCCGCTGACCGAGGCGTTCGACGCCGGCCCGTAAGACAGGTTGATCGGGACGCCGCTCGTCATCGTATTGATGCCCACCAGTCGCCACCCGCCCAGAATCCCCTCCATGACGGGATGCAGCTGGTTTCCATACCGGCGATCCTTGCCGAAGGGCAGTTCCCAGACGAAACTGGTCGTGTTGTTGAAGGGCTGATCGTATCCGGAGCGCCCGAACTCGGACGCGAGATCGCGGTAATTCACGCGGCTGTTGTCGCCGTTCTGCACCTCGAGGTGGCCCGAGGCGTTGTCACGCGCGCGCGACCACGTGAAGGAGTTCAGGAGATACAACCCGCGCGAATAGCGCCGTTCGACCTTGACCTGCAGCGCGTGGTAATCCCCCTTGCCGCCGGCAAACGCCGCCTGGATTTCCTGGAAGGTGCCGATCGGACGCCGCGCCTGTAACGCCGTGTTTTCCGCCGAACCGTTCGGGCGCGCCTGATTGAAGTCCCCGAGAATCATGATGTCGCGACTCTTGTTGCCGACGTACCCGACATCGACGATGAAGTTCGGCAGCACCTCACGCTGGACCGACACGTGCCAGCTCTGGACGTTGCCTGTCGGCGTATCCCGCGGGATGTAGTTGACGCGCGCGTTGAGCGTACTGAAGTTCGCGGGCACGTTCAATCCCACGGGATAGCCCTGCTGCGTTGGCCGGAAGCAGGTGGTTGGAGGCGTGTTCGCGCCGCAGAGCCCTTGTGACGGCTGCTGCGTGATGTTGATGGCCACGACGTGCGGGCCGTTGAAGGAGAGCAGGTTTTCACCCCCGAGCCGGTTGAAGTGAATGTAGCTGACGCCGTACCCGGCGCGAAGGATCGTCTTCTCGCTGACGCCGTAGGCGAGGCCCAGCCGCGGCGCGACGTTGTTCTTGTCCGGGTTGACGAGGGCGCGGTCCGCGATCGATCCGTCCTTCGCCTGGATCAGCGAGTTGCTCGACGGATCGAAGTTGGTGAGAAAGTTGTCTTTCTCCCATTGGGGCGTTGCGAACTCGTAGCGAAGACCGATATTGAGCGTCAGTCGCCGGTTCACCTTGACGTCATCCTGCACGTACGTGAAGTGCATCCGCTGGCGGAGGTTGGCGATGAACGGATTCACGAGGGAGTACGCGTTTCGCGCGCCGAACATGAAGTCCGCGAGGTTGTAGGTCGCGGGATCGTTGGTCGTCACCCCAGACGGCCGGCTGAACTGCCCGCCGTAGCTGTCCCGTCCGTACTTCGGATTGAAGTCGTCGATCTCGGTGTTGATCGCCTGATACTCGTAACCTGTCTTGAACGCCTGTCGCCCCTTGACCCACGTGAAGTTGATTCGTGGATTGATGACCGTCGGGTCCTGGAACTGCGGATTGCTGTTCTGACGGCCGAACGTCGTCCAGCCCGTGATCCCCTGTTCGGTCAGGCCGCCTGCAAAGCGCGGGTCCGTCGGGAGCCCGGTAATGCCATACGTGTCCTGCATCGTCGGCCCGCCGACTCCCGGGGGGCTCTTGCCGGCCTCGG